>JALVVJ010000126.1 GCA_027023475.1 Flavobacteriales bacterium | reverse complement strand
CCGCATCTCGGCCGACCGCTTTCTACGCGGCATGGTGCGCGCCCTGGTGGGCACCATGGTGGAGATAGGCCAAGGCAAACGCGAAGTAGGGGATATGCACCGCATCCTTCAAGCCCGCGACCGCCGCGCTGCCGGCCCTGCGGCGCCTGCCAAGGGACTTTTTTTGACCGATGTGCGCTACAAGCCGGAGTTGCAGGCGTTGATTGAGGGGGTGGAGGGGAACGTAGAATGATTAATACGAATAATCTTTGTTCCGCCGGGCCTGAATTCTTGCCGGATAATAAAGTAAAGTTATCTTTTGAAATCCCGCTTTATTGATCGAACTTTTTAATCTTCCGGCCGTTTAGCGGCATAACCGGCCGGTTATTGTAGTTCAATATTTTAGAAAATTTTTCCATTTGCTCTTTGGATGCTTCCAAAGGTGTTGTGAGCACATGCCAATTTACAATTTCCGAACAAGGCGGTGTTGTAAGTGAGCCCTTGTAAAAATAATAGCTTTTGTTTTCCGGCAATAAATCTGATAAATCGATATTGTTATCGGTTTGAAATTCTCCCGGGGTTTCAGGGAACTTATCCAAATATGCTTTAAACAACGGATTCTCTTTTCCTTCGACAAACATTACTCCTATCACGGCAAAATCTTTATCGGAACGGCGGTGGACAAAATGCACTTCCAAAGGAAAATATTTCCCGTCGATGGTATGTTCGCCGGGGCTGTGATAGTGGAATTGTAAAAGCGTATAAGTTTTTCCATTCAGGTTTGCGGTATTTCCGGCATCAACATTAAATTGAACGCTGTGACCGTTGTTTACGATATTTACTTTCGTTTTACCGTAATTTAGGTGTATCGCTTGCAGATTTTCCGAATTCAGGGTTTCCTTTGTGGAAATATTTACCGGAGATTGGGCTTTACCGCCACAATCCGCAAAATCCGGGCAAAGATTTTTCCAATTATCAGGGCCGGTATCACTCTTGTATCCCCAATGCACGCTGTTGCAGTCTTTTTCATTCGGGTGCTTTTTGTATTCATTCATTGCTTTATGGTTTTTTAGTTTTGGAATTATTGAATTTGTCAGCAAGATGAAAAAAATAGTAAAAATGCCGAAATAAAAAATCCACTAACCCGCATCCGTCCTTGGGCGTTTCGGGCATTTTGGTTAGCTTGGCAGTGAAAATCCGCATTTATGGAAGTCCGTGGTCGTATTTTTTCGTTGCAGTTGGAACATCCGTTTGGCATTGCGCGCTGGTCGCATTCGGTGCAGCCGTCGCTCATTGTGGTCCTTTCGCAGGACGGGCATACGGGCTACGGCGAAGCCACACAAAACGCCTACTACGACGTAACGGCCGGCAAACTCCTTGACGGACTGGAAAAAATCAAGCCGTTTTTGGAAAATTACCGCTTGGAACATCCCGGAAAGCTCTGGGAACAACTGCGCGAACGCACCGGAAATTTCCGCTTCCTGATGGCCGCCATCGACGAGGCCGCTTGGGATTTATACGGAAAAATGCAAGGGATACGCACTTTTGAACATTGGGGGCTAAACCCGCAAAACGTGCCCGTTTCGTCATACACCATCGGCATTGACCGGATTGAGGTGATGCGCCGTAAAATACGCGAAAAACCCTGGCCCGTTTACAAAATTAAGCTGGGCACCGGCCACGACGAAGACATTATCGCCGCCCTGCGCAAGGAAACCGATGCCGTTTTCCGCATCGATGCCAACGCCGCCTGGACGCCCGAAAAAACCCTGCGTATGGCCCGTATGATGCGTGATATGAATGTGGAATTTATCGAACAACCTTTGCCGGCCGGTGCGTGGAAGGATATGCGACGGCTCCGGGAATTGTCGCCGCTTCCATTGATAGCCGACGAATCCTGTCGCACCGAAGCGGATTTGGAAAATTGCCGCGATGCCTTTCACGGCATCAACGTTAAGCTCACCAAAGCCGGCGGATTGACACCGGGCTACCGGATGCTACGATGGGCCCGGGAAAAGGGTTTACAAACCATGGTGGGTT
>JALVVJ010000125.1 GCA_027023475.1 Flavobacteriales bacterium | reverse complement strand
GTAAAGCGGCTCAACCGCATCCTGTCGGTTCCCGTAGGCGAAGGCCTCATCGGCCGGGTGATCGACACGCTGGGCCATCCCATCGACGGCAAAGGGCCCATCCAAGGTGATTTGATCCACCTTCCCTTGGAGCGTAAGGCGCCGGGCGTTATTTACCGCCAACCGGTGAAGGAGCCCTTGCAAACCGGTATCAAAGCCATCGACGCCATGATTCCCATCGGCCGCGGACAGCGGGAACTTATCATTGGCGACCGCCAAACCGGTAAAACCACCGTGGCCATCGATACCATTATCAACCAACGCGAAAATTACGAAAACGGCGAACCCGTTTACTGTATCTACGTAGCCATCGGCCAAAAAGCTTCCACCGTGGCGCAAATCGCCAAAAAACTGGAAGATGCCGGTGCCATGGACTACACGGTGATTGTGGCCGCCAACGCTTCGGACCCGGCGCCCATGCAGGTGTATGCTCCCTATGCCGGAGCCGCCATCGGCGAATATTTCCGCGACACCGGACGCCCGGCCCTGATTGTTTATGACGACCTTTCCAAACAAGCCGTGGCCTACCGCGAAGTGTCCTTGCTCTTGCGCCGTCCGCCCGGACGCGAGGCCTATCCCGGCGATGTGTTCTACTTGCATTCGCGACTGCTGGAACGTGCGGCCAAAATCATCGAAAACGACGATGTGGCCCGAATGATGAACGACGTGCCCGCACCGCTCAAAGACAAAATCAAAGGCGGTGGCTCCTTGACGGCCTTGCCCATCATCGAAACCCAAGCAGGTGATGTGGCCGCCTATATTCCTACTAACGTTATTTCCATCACCGACGGACAAATCTTCCTGGAATCCGACCTGTTCAACGCCGGTGTTCGTCCGGCTATCAACGTGGGTATTTCGGTATCGCGTGTGGGTGGTTCGGCCCAAATCAAGCCCATGAAAAAAGTGGCCGGAACGCTCAAATTGGACCAAGCCCAGTTCCGTGAATTGGAGGCCTTTGCCAAGTTCGGTTCCGACCTGGATCCCGTTACGCTGAACGTTATCGAAAAAGGTAGGCGCAATGTGGAAATCCTCAAACAACCGCAAAACCAACCCATGCCTGTTGAGGAGCAAGTGGCCATCATTTTTGTGGGCACCAAAAACCTGCTGCGCAATGTGCCGGTGGACAAGGTCAAGGAGTTCGAAAGAGCTTATCTGGAATACCTGCGCATGAAACATCGCGACACGCTGGATCGTATCCGCAAAGGTGAATGGAACGACGAAATTGCCGATGTTTTGGCCAAAGTGGCCAAGGACATTGCCGCCCAGTTCGAAATCAAAGAATAAACTGAACACGCATGGCCAACCTCAAAGACATACGCAACAGGATTTCATCGGTCAAGTCCACCATGCAAATCACCAACGCCATGAAAATGGTGTCGGCGGCCAAGCTCAAAAAAGCCCAGGAAGCCATCGAAAACATGCGGCCCTATGCCGACAAGCTCAATGAACTGCTTGTTTCGCTGAGCGCCGGAATCGATACTTCCGAAGGCAACCCTTATGCCGAAGAGCGGCCGCTGAAAAAGGTGCTTTTGGTGAGCATCACCTCCAACCGGGGTTTGTGCGGGGCTTTGAACAGCAACGTGATCAAAGAAACCCAAACCGCTGCCGACAACTTCAAACAAAAAGGCGTGGAAGCCGATGTGCTCACCGTAGGCAAAAGGGCCTTCGATTTGCTCAAAAAACACTATAAGATTGTGCGCAACGACAGCGCCATTTTCGACCGCGATGTGGATTATGACAAAGCCATGGACACGGCCGGTTTTATTATGGATGCCTTTGCAAAGGGGGAATACGACGCCGTGTATTTGATCTATAACGAATTTGTCAATCCTGCGGTGCAACGGGTGCGCAACGAGCGTTTTCTTCCGGTGGCAAAACCCCAAGGCGAAGGCACCGCTGTGGCGGATTTTATTTTCGAACCGTCGCGGCAACAAATTGTGGACGAGTTGATTCCCAAATCGCTCAAAACCCGTTTTTTCCGCACCCTGCGCGATGCCTGGGCTTCGGAACACGGCGCACGTATGACGGCCATGCACAAGGCCACCGACAATGCCAAAGAAATGGCCGCCGAGCTTACGCTGCAATACAACAAGGCACGTCAGGCGGTGATTACCGGCGAAATTTTGGAAATTGTAAGCGGTGCCGAGGCGTTGAAGAATCATGGGTAACCGATATCATTCTCTTCAATACAACGAAAGCCCGCTTTATTATTTGCGGGCTTTTTTATTCGGGATAAATTTAATGATTACGGAAACTTCGGAAACTGCTTAAAGTTGGGTTCGCGTTTTTCCAAAAAAGCGCGTTTGCCTTCCTGGGCTTCTTCCATCAGGTAGAACATAAGCGTGGCGTCGCCGGCAAATTCCATCAATCCGCGTTGGCCGTCCAATTCGGCGTTCAGGGCGCGTTTGATCATGCGGATGGCCATGGGGCTTTTGCTTTGGATTTTGCGGCACCATTCCACGGTGGTGTCTTCCAGTTGTTCAAGGGGTACCACTTTGTTTACCATACCCATTTGATAGGCCTCTTGGGCGGTGTATTGTTCGCACAGGAACCAAATTTCGCGCGCGCGCTTTTGGCCCACATGCCGGGCCAGGTAGGAGGAACCGAAGCCGCCATCGAAACTGCCCACTTTGGGGCCTGTTTGGCCGAAACGGGCATTTTCCGAGGCAATGGTCAGGTCGCAAACCACGTGCAAAACGTGGCCGCCGCCAATGGCGTAGCCATTGACCATGGCAATCACCGGCTTGGGCAACGAGCGGATGGCTTTGTGCACGTCCAACACGTTGAGCCGGGGCACACCCTTTTCGTCCACATAGCCGCCGTGACCTTTTACGTTTTGGTCGCCGCCCGAACAAAAGGCCTTGTCGCCGGCGCCGGTGAGCACCACCACGTCGATGTCGGGGTCGTAGCGGCATATATGCAAGGCATCCAAAATTTCATCGTTGGTTTTAGGACGGAAAGCGTTGTAAACTTCCGGCCGGTTGATGGTGATTTTGGCAATGCCTTCAAAGAATTCGAACAAAATATCCTCGTAGGGCTTAATCGTTTGCCAGTTGCGTTTCATTCCTTTTGGATTTTTGGTATATTTATTGCAACAAAAATAATGGAAAAACCACGGATATGAAAAAAATATTGCTCAGCATCATCCTCACATTTTCATTGGCCGGAACCCGTGTATCTCTGGCACAAAACCTTACCGAGTATGATTATTTACATAACATCAGTCGTACGGGTTCGCCCGAATGGGAAAGGGAAGACATCAAAGGAACGCCTTTTTTGTTCGAGGACTGGTATCCGGCCGAAATCATCACCAAAGACGACCGGAAATTGGAGGTGGCACAGCTCAACTACAATGCCAAGCAACAAAAATTTTACTACAAGCAGCAAGGCGAATACTACGAGCTTTTTCCCACACAAATCCGGCTTATTCGCGTTATCGGGCCCGAAGGTGTGCGGACTTTTGTTCCCACGCTGCCCAAACCGGTGGCCGGCAAAAGGAAATTCGCTTTTTACGAAATATTCGAAGCGCCCGAAAAGGCCTATGTGGCGATGGCTTATTACAAGATATTGGAACCGGCCGACAAGTCGCAGAGCTACGCATCGGACAAATCCATGCGGGTGATGAAATACTATGCCAAAAAAAGGGTCTTTGTGCTGGTGAACGGCTATTTTGTCAGGCGCCCGTCCAGTTTGAACAAACTGCTCAAACTATTACACGCCTCCGATGATTTGCGTCGCAAGGTCAAGCAATTTTACCGCAAGGAGCGTTTGAGTTATAGTTCGCCGGTGCATTTGCAACGAATCATGGCTTATTACTACGACCAAAAGTCCAAACAGGGATAGGATTGTTTAGCGTTCCGGGAGCCCGCACGCTACGTCTGTGCTTCGCGTGGGTCTCCCTCCACGGCTCCACAAGCCGTCAGGGCGCCGGCGGCGGAATGAAATTCCGCTGCCGGCGGCGCAAAACTTATTCCGGAAAACGGATTGTTGCGGCCATTGATGATTTGTTTTGGGTTTGACGAATAAAATCCATCGTTTTTTGCGCCGCCCGGCCCGCGCCGAAGGCGCGACGCCGGCGCCCTTTGTCTTGTTTCGCGCCTCCGGGAACCTGCGGCTTCCAAAGGCCTATGCTTTTGGCCACGCCTTGTTTCCCTTCGCACCTTCGGGAGCCGGCACGCTTCGCCTGCGGCTCCGCGTTAGTCTCCCTTCGGGCTCCCGACATTGCTACGCAATGTGCGGGACAAGTTCCGCAAGCCCTTCGGTCTTGCTTCGCACGCATCGGAGCCGCCTGCGGCGTCTCCTCGCGGCCCTCGGAGCCCTTCGGTCTCCTCGGGTATTCTTTTTGTCATTCCCGCGAAAGCGGGAATCCAGGCGCTCCGGTTTGCATTCCTTTGTCATTCACACAATGCGACAAACCCACGGGCGGTTTCGCCTTCAATGTTTGCAGTAGCGGACAATCATAAACCCGGATATTCCAACCAAGGCCGGATGTTCCATTGTGGACGCGCGATTTATCGCGCGCTCCTTATTATCGCGCCAGGGATGGGAGCGGTTATGAGCCGCCGGCGGTGCCGATGGTTTTCCGCCTGGCGGAGGCGACCAGTAGGAAGCCCCACGCACGGGCGGGCGCGGGCAAGCGTAGCCACAGCCCGCGCAAAACCACGGCATCCGCCAAGGCGAATTTGAGCGGACAGCCCGGTCCCGCCTCGTGAACGCCCTGCGATGCGTAGCAACGCAGTTTGCGTGAACGAGTGCGGGGGGCGCCCTGAAAACAAAAAAACCGCCCTTCGAAATCGAAAGGCGGTGGGGTTAGGAATAAAATTCCGGTTTATTTGATCACCACGTTATCCACGCGGTAGGTGCCCGTTTGGCCGTAGGTGCCGCTTCCCTTGTAGCGGAAAGCAATGAAGACGGTTTGTCCGGCATAGGCCGACAGGTCGATGTCGCCCGAATCGATCCAGGCGTGATTGGGGTCGGTGTCGGTAGCCAGGCGGGCCGGTAGTTCCGTCCAGGTGGCATTGCGCACGTCGTAGCCGTTGAAATCGGTGGAAATGTAAACCTTCAAGGCATCGTGCGTCCAGTAGGCCTTGGCGGTTTGAAACGTGAGTTTCATTCCGTTTTGCACGGCCACCGGCGGCGAAATGAGCCAAGCGATGTTTTGGGCTTCGTTGCTACGGTAGGCGCTGAATTGGGCGTAGTGGTTGTTGCTGCCGCTGTAAAATCCGCCTTGCCAAGCACGGGTGCCCGCTTCAACGTAGTTATACCAACCGGTGAGTTCAAGGTCTTCGCGCGGTGTGGTATTGCCGAAGGTTTCCAACAGGTAGGGATGGTCGCAGCGGGGGCCGGGCATATCCACATCGTAAATGTCGCGCAGGTAGATTTGGTATTCGTCGTCGGTGATGTTGCCGTCGTGATTGGCATCGTAAACGCCCAAAACGCCGACAACGGTTCCGTTGCCCTTGCGCACGTGGGCATCGGCAAAGTCGGCATACCCGCTGGTGCGCACGGTTACATAGGACGAGCCGTCGCAAGCGGTGAGCAAGCGGCGGTTGGACGAACGGGGATGGGGATTGGAACTTTGGCTGTCGCTGTATGCAAAACGTTCCATCACTTCGTTGTCGGCAAATTGACCTGTGGCACGCACCAATCGGCCCACATTGCCGGGCGTGAGGGCCAAATCCACCGGTTGCACGTCTTCGGTTTCTCCTGTAAAGAAAATATGGTCTTGGTCGATTTCGTCGGTAATGCGGCCAATGCTGCCGTTGTAGAGGTCGCCCAATTGGATTTCGCCGTTTTTGCGGCCCACATACAGGTCTTGGAGTTTGATTTTGAGCTTGGCGCCGCGGTGGTAGCCGCGCAGGTAGAGGTCGCGCATATTCAGGTTGAGCCGGATGCCGCCGCTGGCGTCTTGGATATACACGGCTTTGTAGAGGTTGCCGCTTTTGTCCGAAGCCGAAACACTGGCCTCGATGACCCAATCCTGGGTGATTTGCATCAGGTTGTTGCTTCCCAGTGCCGCTTTAAGGTCGGCAATGGTGGTGTTGGCTTGCAGGCCCGAGCCGTCGCAGTCGGGTTGGGAGCCGTCGCAACGGGGTCCGTCGAAGTTCACATCACGGGTATCGCGGATATACACTTGGAAATCATTGCGGTATTTGCCCAATACGGCCACCAGGGTTCCTTTTCCGGCGGGCACTTTGAGCGATGCAAAACGGGCATAGCCGCTGTTGCGCATAATGAGTTGATTGTTGTTGCAATCTTCGATGTATTTGTTCACGCCCGAAAGTCCTTCGAGGGCGTAAGTGGAACAAAGGTCGCTTTTGGCGAATTCCACATCGTTCAATTGAATAAGCGTGTTGAGATATTGATCGCCGTGAGCCAGGATTTGCGGAATGGTCAGGGTTTGCGGCGTGATTTGCACCGGGTCGTCGCAGGTGGGAATGATGCGCTTGGCCACTTCGCTGGCCGGAATGCGGCCGATACCGGTTCCGCGACCCGAATCGTAGGTCAGCCCCAGCTTGTAAACGCCGCGGTCTTTGCCAATGAAAAGGCCTTTGGCGCGCACCAAAACCTTTTTGCCTACGGGATAATCCACATAGAGGTTACGCTTGTCGGCGGCGATATAGACACCGGCCGTGGGATTTTGCGGGGCATCTTGCAGAACGATGCCCGTGTAGTAGTTGCCGGCTTCGTCGCTGGAAATCACATAGCCCTCAAATATCAAATCATCATCGATTTGGGTTATGTCGCCGCTGGGCGAAAGGGCCAAAATGTCGGCAATGGTGGCATTGGCCGTGTAGGAGGGTTGCTGGCATTGCCCTTCGGGCGCATCCCATTTGTCTTTTTGCGAGCAGGAAGTGCCCGCTACCAATCCCAGGAGGATTAAAAACCGTGTGAAATATTTCATGGTTGTTTTCATTTGCTTGGTTGATTAAAGGTTTTACATACGAATACTGAGCATGACAAAATAGTTGCGTCCGTAGCTCATCCAGTATTTGTTACCGAACACCGGAACGGGATTGATTTTTTTGTCCACATACAATTCGGGATAGCTGGCTTTGCGCGACTGTTCGAAGCCGCCCGTGGGCGTAATATCGTCGAGCAAGTTATTGGCCAGCACGAAAAGTCCGATGTAGTATTTGTTCACTTTCCAGGATTTTCCACCAATGAAATTCACATGGAAGGCCGAGGCGAGTTTTTCTTGGTGGAGCAAATCATTGAGGATTTCTCCGTTGACGGCGGGAATGTCCCAATTGTCGTGTCCGCGGTAATCTTGAATTTCGCCATAGGGTTCGTTCAGATTGGGGTCGGTGTAGAAGCGCGAAGTGCGGAGGATGGGACTTACACTGATGTAGTTTTGATTGAAATAGTTCAGGTTGATTCCTGCAAACCAATAATGCGGGCTGCGGTATTCCAATCCTACGCTATACGCTTGCTGCGGGCCGTTGGCCAAGCGGTAGCCGCTCAGGTAGCTTTTGCCCAAGTAGGTGGCGTTGAACAGATCGGAAGCTACATAAACGTCGGGATTTCCGGCATAAATATGACGACCGACGGCTGCTGCTGCGGTGGCTTTCCAAGACGGGCTTAGCTGGGCTTCGAGCCCGAATTCCAATCCTTCGTAGTAGCGGGCTTCGCCCGTAACGATTTGGGTCAGGAAAAAGGCGTTTCCGTTGATGTTGGACGGAATGCCTTGCACGCCATTGAGCGAAATACCTTCGGCAAAGAAGCGTTGGATTTCGGTATAGTTTTGCGATTGGGTCACATAGGCCGTTAGCCGGGTTTTGAGGTAGGGCGAACGATAGATGTAGGAAATATCGAATCCACCCAGTTGTTCGGGCGCAATGCCAGGGGTGGGGTTGTTGCTTACGCGTGCATTGTAGAACACGTTTTTCAGGTCGGGAGCTTTGGATTGGATTAGCAGATTGGTGGCAATCAGGTGGCGGCCGCTTAGTTTGAACAAAGCGCCGGCCTTGATGGCATATTCGTTAAAGCGCAAGTAGTTCGATTTGCCGTAGGAGTCGGCAAAGAGCGGATTTTTGTAGAGTCCGTCGCGTTGGTAGGCCGTTTGGCCGAAGGCCAAAGCACCGTAAAGGTCGAGCGAACGGGAGAAATATTGTCCTTGGACAAAACCGTTCCATTTGAATCCGTTGATCAGGTAGTTGTAGGAAAATTTATCGCCTTCGGTTACCTTACGGTTGGGATTGTTCAGGTCGTTGTCTTCGAATCCCGGGTCGGCATAGGGGTTTTTGTCGTAGAAAAAGCCGGCGCCGAGCAAATCGTTCATCTTGGCAAATCCTTCGGAGCTGAACGCCTTGGCATTGAAAGCGGCGTTGAAAGTGAATTTATCGGAAAAACGGCGGTTGTAGTTGGTATTGAAATGCAGTAATTTATCGTCGGTAACATCGTCGTAGAGGTAGTAGCGGGCGCTACCGTCGTCGGCCGTGTTGAAGCGGTTGGCCGCATAGAGGGCGTCCCAATCGATTTGTCCGTATTGGAGGAAATCCACATAGTGGTTGGCCGCTTCGGGCAGGTCGTCGCGCGAGAGCCAATAGCTGGGCAGGTAGCGATAATAGGTAGGGTCGGGATTGTTGGCATTGTAGTAGCCGATGCGGCTGTTGGCGGTTTTGAGTTTGCCCGCGGCCACGGATGTTTCCAGCGAGGAATTCATATCGATTTGCCAGTTATGTGTAAGCATTATCGTGGGCGCACAGAGTTTTTTGACGCGTGCATTACGGGTTTTCCCGTCCTGCAAACCCCAATAGGCATTGTAGCGTTTGTCTTTGATGTCGTAAACTTCGGCGGTGTTGGGCGATGATTTTCCGCGTTTGTTGGGTGTGGCAAAAACGGTAAGGTTCAAACTGTGTTTTTTGTTCAAGCGTTTTTCCACGGCGGCAAACAGACTTTTGGCGTCATAGAAAGTGCCCGGGAAATAACCCTGCCGGGCGTAGCGCGCCGAAACCAGGAAAGCGTAAGCCCAACCGTTTTTTTGCAT
>JALVVJ010000124.1 GCA_027023475.1 Flavobacteriales bacterium | reverse complement strand
GCCGCTTAAACATTTCAACGGGCAGGAAAGGAATTTGTTCCAAATGGGTTACTTGGCCGGGGGTGCGGCCCAGCAGGTCGCAAAAACGGCGATAAACCGCATTGTGCCGGTATTGATAGCGGAACAGTTCCAAACTGCGGGCTTCGAATTCCCGGGGCGGGTGCGGGCGTATCCAATCCTTAGGATGCATGGGGAATGCTGTCTTGAACCGGAGTTTCGGCAGTGGTGTCGGCCGGATGCAGAATACGGCGGATCATGGGGTCGGTTTGGAGACGGATTTGTTGATAGACATCCGTTCCAAAAAGGTTGCGGCCCAGCACGGCATGCAAAAAGTTTTCGAAGCGACGAACCCGTTCGGGCGGATAATCCGTAGTATCACGGCCGGTACGTTGAAGCATAAAGCGGAACAGGCCCGTGGGAATGGTGTCGGAATGCACGTATTGGTCGCGGGTGAGGTTGAGCAAATCATCGTAGTGCAAGCGCACATAGTCGCGTAAGATTTTGTTGAGCGTATGGCGCAGGTAAATCAGTTCGTAGGATTGGTTGAGATAATTTTTGTCCAAAGGGACGAAAATATCGGGAACAATACCGCCGCCACCGAAAACAATGCGGCCTTTTTTGGTGCGGAATTGTAAGCTGTCGTTTACTTTGATGCTATCGCGCGAAAAGAGTTCGCCGTTGGCATAGCGCTTGTAAAAATCGTTTTCGTATTCCACCTGATGGCCTTTACGGTAGGGCCGTTGGATGCAGCGTCCGCTGGGGGTGTAGTAGCGTGCCGTGGTGATACGCATCATGGAGCCGTCTTTGAGCTGGATTTCTTCCTGCACCAAGCCCTTACCGAAGGAACGCCGGCCGATGATGGTGGCGCGGTCGTTGTCCTGCAAGGCACCGGCCACAATTTCGGCGGCCGAGGCGGTGTTTTCGTCGATAAGCACATAGAGCGGCCCTTCTTCGAACTCACCGCGTCCGGTGGCATAGACTTTCCGGATGAGTTTGTCATGGTTTTTGGTGTAAAAAATCAGATTACCCGCCGGCAGAAATTCGTCGGCCAGGAGGCCGGCTTGTTTGAGGTAGCCGCCCGAATTGCCGCGCAGGTCGAGCACCAGAACTCGGAGTCCTTGTTTTTTGAGCCGTTCCAGGGCGCGAAGGAATTCGTCGTGGGTGGTTTCGGAAAAAATTTCCAGCCGGATGTAGCCCAAAGTGTCGTTAATCATAAAAGCCGCAGGGACGCTGGTAAGGGGGACTTTGTCGCGCCGGACACGGACACGGAAAACACTGTCGCGTGCCGGACGGCGGACACATAGTTCGATCCGGCTGTCCAAAGGGCCTTTGAGCCGGTTCACAATGCTGTCCAAAGGCACATTTTTTCCGGCCACGGTGTCGCGGTCGATACACAGGATTTGGTCAAAGGGCCGGATGCCGGCTTTTTGGGCGGGCGAATGCGGAATAACGCGCAGCACGGTAAAGGTGTCGGCATCCATTTGAAATTCCACACCCAATCCTACGAAATTACCTTGCATGGTTTCGCGCACCGAAGCGCTTTCCTTTTTGGGAATATACACCGAATGCGGGTCGAGCTGGGCCATGATGTCGTTGATCATTCGGTCCACCAAACTATCCACATCGATTTGGTCCACGTAGTGTTCGCGAATAAATTGAAGGAGTTCGTCCACCTTGTTGGTTTGGCGAATATTTTTCAAGCTCATACCGGCCGGTTGGCGAAACGAGAGTTTGTAACCGGTGTAGATACCCGCCAAGGTGAGCAAGGTGGCAATGAGCATCCAAACAAGATGGATATGACGTTTTTTCATTGATCGTTCAGGTCAGAGATTTTTTCCACTTCCACGCCGGCCCTGCGAAGGAAGTCCAATCCGCTGTCGTCCTTGTAATTTTCATAGTAAACCACACGTTTGATACCGGATTGAAAAATCAGTTTACTGCATTCGCGGCACGGCGAAACGGTAACGTAGAGCGTAGCGCCTTGGCCGCTTTGGGTGGACCGGGCCAATTTGGTGATGGCAT
>JALVVJ010000123.1 GCA_027023475.1 Flavobacteriales bacterium | reverse complement strand
TTTGTGCTCCGCCACGATTATCGCGGATTTTTCGAAACCGAAATCAGCGAACGAAAAAATTTCCGCTATCCGCCCTTCTACAAAATGGTGCGTTTGGAACTCAAAGCCCGCAACCCCGAAAATCTAAATCGCGCATCGGATTGGCTTGCCAAGGCCCTTACGGCCTATTTCCCCAATGTTTTGGGCCCTTCGGAACCGGCGGTTTACAAAATACGCAACGATTATATCAAGGAAATTTTGGTCAAATTCGACCCCACCCGCTCCGACCGCCGCCAGCGCGAGATGCTTCGTAAAATCGTTCACGGTTTCCGCGGAATTCCCCACTACCGCAACGTCCGTTTGGCTGTAAATGTGGATCCGTAACTTGCGGATGAATCTTTGGCGGATTGTCCGTAATAGCTGTTCAATCCTTGAACCAGCCAAAATATTCCTCATCCCAAAAAACAGCCGCTTCCTGAAAGGAAACGGCCGAGATAACCTAAAAACTTGAATCTATTTACCCAAAACACGCGCTACGGTCTGCCCTATTTCGGCCGGTGATTCAACCACCTCAACGCCGTGGGCCCGCAGGATTTCCATTTTGGCCTGTGCCGTATCGTTCTTTCCACCCACAATGGCACCGGCGTGGCCCATGGTGCGGCCTTTGGGCGCGGTTTGTCCGGCAATGAATGCCACCACCGGTTTTTTGTTACCCGTTTCCTTGATGTATTTGGCCGCTTCGGCTTCCAAATTCCCGCCGATTTCGCCAATCATCACTATGGCATCGGTGTCGGGGTCGTTCATAAACATTTCCACGGCTTCCTTGGTGGTGGTGCCAATAACAGGGTCGCCACCAATACCGATGGCGGTGGAGATACCCAGCCCTTGTTTAACGATTTGGTCGGCAGCTTCATAGGTGAGCGTTCCCGACTTGGACACCAAGCCGATACGTCCTTTTTTGAACACAAAGCCGGGCATGATGCCCACTTTGGCTTCGCCGGGCGTAATCACGCCGGGACAGTTGGGACCCACCAATCGCACACCGCGACGGTCCACATAGTCCTTGGCTTTGACCATATCGGCCACGGGGATGCCTTCGGTAATGGCCACAATAACGCCTATACCGGCATCGGCGGCTTCCTTGATGGCATCGGCGGCAAAGGCCGGCGGAACGAAAATAATGGACACATTGGCACCGGTGGCATCCACGGCTTCCTTCACCGTGTTGAACACCGGCCGGTCCAAATGGGTCATACCGCCTTTGCCGGGCGTAACACCGCCCACCACATTGGTTCCGTATTCGATCATTTGCCCGGCATGGAAGGTTCCTTCCGAACCCGTAAATCCTTGCACAAGCACGCGGGAATTTTTATTGACAAGCACACTCATCGGTCAATTTCTTTTTGAATTTCGACGCTAAATATCCAAAAAAAATGCCCGCACAAGGCAGGCATTTATCAGTTTTTCGTCTTTTTTTACTCCTTGACGCGTTCCATATATTCACCGGTCAGGGTGTTTACTTTGATTTTGTCGCCTTCGTTGATAAATAGCGGCACTTTAACCTCGGCGCCCGTTTCCACGGTGGCCGGCTTGGTGGCGTTGGTGGCCGTGTTGCCTTTAACGCCCGGTTCGGTGTGGGTTACTTCCAGCACCACGCTGGCGGGCATTTCCAAAGTAAGCGGTGTGTTGTCGTCGGCTTTGATCAGAATGGTAACTTCCTCGCCTTCTTTCAGGAATTGGGGCGCATCGATGGCGCTTTCGGGAAGGTCGATTTGTTCAAAACTCTCGTTATCCATAAAATGATAACGCTCGCCGTCGGTATAAAGGTATTGGAATTTACGGGTTTCCACGCGCACATCTTCGATTTTGTGCCCGGCCGGAATGGTCAAGTCCAGCACACGTCCGGTGGTCAAACTTTTGATTTTGGTGCGCACAAAAGCAGGGCCTTTGCCGGGCTTCACGTGCAGGAATTCGATGATTTTGTAAATATCGTTATTGTGCCGGATGCACAGTCCTTTACGAATGTCGGAAGTGGATGCCATAGGAAAGATTTTGAGG
>JALVVJ010000122.1 GCA_027023475.1 Flavobacteriales bacterium | reverse complement strand
GCGGTTTTTGATGCTGTCGTTCATGGCCGCCCACCAGCGTTCGGATGTTTGCGGAATGCGCAGTTTGCGTAGCAATTTGTCGGCTTCCACGGCTTTGTGGCCGAAAATTTCCGACAGGCGTCCTTGCGTAACGCGTCGCACCAAATCCATTTGCCACATACGGTCTTGGGCTTCCAAATAACCGGTGGCCAAATAGAGGTCGTGTTCGTTTCGGGCGATAATATGCGGAACGCCCAAGCTGTCGCGATAAACTTCAACCGGCGCCCGGAGGCCGGGGAGGGAAACATCCGCCGAATAATCGGGCAAAGCGGCTTTGCGAATATGATTGACGTAAAAATATCCGCCTGTTAGCAACAAAAAAATAATAACCAATAGTGCTTTAAAAATTTTTTTCATCAATACGGGTATTTGGGGTAAAGATAAACAAAAGCATGTTATTTCCAACAAAAAATACCCCCGCCCGGTGGAGCGAGGGTATTGAAAAGGCTTGGCTTGGGTTCAGTTTAGACCGTTGCGGATTGTTTGCGCAGGTAGTTCAATGCACTTCCGGCCTTGAACCATTCGATTTGTTCGGCGTTGTAGGTGTGGTTCACCTTGATGATATCGATGCTGTCGTCGGGGTGAACAATTTCCACGGTCAAGGGTTTACCCGGGGCAAATTCGTTCAAATCCACAAAGTTGAAGCGGTCGTCTTCCTGGATTTTGTCGTAATCGGCTTCGTTGGCAAAGGTAAGGGCAAGCATACCTTGTTTTTTGAGGTTGGTTTCGTGGATGCGCGCAAAGGATTTGACAATCACGGCAATCACGCCCAGGTGTCGCGGTTCCATAGCCGCGTGTTCGCGCGACGAACCTTCGCCGTAGTTGTGGTCGCCCACAATAACGCTTTGTAGTTTGGCCTCTTTGAGGTCGCGGGCCACTTTGGAAACTTTTTCATACTTGCCCGTAAGCGGATTTTTGGTTTCGCCGGCTTTGCCCGTAAAGGCGTTCACCCCGCCCGAAAGCAGGTTGTTGGAAATATTGTCCAGATGGCCGCGGTATTTGAGCCAGGGTCCGGCCGGTGAAATATGGTCGGTGGTGCACTTGCCTTTGACTTTGATGAGCAAGGGTGCGTTGTAGATATTATCACCGTTCCAGGCGGGAAAAGGCGTAAGCAATTGCAATCGTTCACTGTCGGGCTTGACAATGATTTCCACATCGGAGCCATCTTCCGAAGGCGGAATAAATCCCGGATCGTCGGTTTCGAATCCACGGGGCGGAAATTCCATGCCTGTGGGTTCGTCCAAGCGGACGGTTTCACCTTTGTCGTTGGTCAGGGTGTCGGTGCGCGGGTCGAAATCCAAACGGCCGGAGATGGCCAAGGCCATCACCATTTCGGGCGAAGCCACAAAGGCATGGGTGTTGGGGTTGCCGTCGTTTCGTTTTACGAAGTTACGGTTGAACGAATGCACGATGGTGTTGCGGTGTTGGTCGGCCACATCATCACGACGCCATTGTCCGATACAAGGGCCGCAGGCATTGGTAAAGATGGTGGCGCCCAATTTTTCGAACACTTCCAGGATGCCGTCGCGTTCGGCCGTGTAGCGCACTTGTTCGGAGCCGGGGTTGATACCCAATTTGGCTTTGAGTTTCAAGCCTTTGTCCAAAGCTTGCTTGGCCACCGATGCGGCCCGGGAAAGGTCTTCGTAGGAGGAGTTGGTGCAAGAACCTATAAGCCCCCATTCCACCTCCAAGGGCCAATCGTTGGCCGGTGCTTCTTGTTTCATGCGGCTAACGGGCGTTTCCCGGTCGGGTGTGAAGGGGCCGTTGAGCCGCGGTTCCAGTTCGTCCAGATTGATTTCGATAACTTGGTCGTAGTATTTTTCGGGATTTTCATACACTTCGGGGTCGGCTTGAAGGTAGGGTTTGATGGCATTGGCCATATCGGCCACTTCGTCGCGGCCGGTGGCACGCAAATAGCGTTCCATGGCTTCGTCGTAGGCGAAGTTGGAAGTGGTGGCGCCCACTTCGGCGCCCATATTACAAATGGTGCCTTTGCCGG
>JALVVJ010000121.1 GCA_027023475.1 Flavobacteriales bacterium | reverse complement strand
AAATTACCCTATATCAGTTTTGTGAACGGGACATATCCTTATTTTCGAACTCCCGAAGATACGCCCGATAAAATCACTTGGGATGTTTATACCGAACGGACCAAATTTATTTTTATGAGCATTTGGAAATTGGCAAACGAATAATGGGTAACTTTGGCAAACGGAAAAATTGAAAAAGCAGCATTATGAGTAATATTGATTTGAACAAGGTTATTGCACGTGCGCGTGAGTGGACCCAAGCCCCTTTTGATGAAGAAACACGGGCACAGGTGGAACGGATGATTGAAGCCGGCGGCGATGCGTTGGTCGAAAGTTTTTACAAGGATTTGGAATTCGGAACCGGTGGAATGCGCGGCATTATGGGCATTGGCACCAACCGGATGAACAAATATACCATAGGAAAAAATACGCAGGGATTGGCCAATTACCTGAAAGCCAAATATCCCGAAAAACCTTTGGCCGTTGCCGTAAACTACGATGTGCGGCACAACAGCAAGGATTTTGCCCGTATTGTGGCCGATGTGCTCACGGCCAACGGCATAAAAGTTTATTTGTTCGAACAATTCCGGCCCACGCCCGAGCTTTCGTTTGCCGTGCGTTATTTCCGGGCCGATGCGGGCATTGTGCTAACCGCTTCGCACAACCCGCCCGAATACAATGGCTACAAGGTGTATGGCGCCGATGGCGCCCAGGTGGTTCCGCCCGACGACAAGCAAATTGTGGACGCCATTGCCCGGGTAAAATTCGAGGACATCC
The DNA here is from genome assembly GCA_027023475.1 of Flavobacteriales bacterium. Lineage (GTDB taxonomy): Bacteria > Bacteroidota > Bacteroidia > Flavobacteriales > Flavobacteriaceae > JAADED01. Next base: position 32,952 of record JALVVJ010000121.1, on the reverse strand, counting down.
GCTTCGACGGCCGGCCCGAATTGATTCAATATGTGGGCGAAGCCCTGGATGAGGTTTATATCAAAGCCGCCGTGGAACACGCCACTTTCGGGCAGCGTGAACGGAGCAATGTGCGTATTTTGTTTACATCGCTTCACGGCACGTCCATCACCATTATGCCGCGGGCCATGCAAGCGGCCGGCTTTACGGATTTCCACATTGTGGAGGAACAAGCCGAACCCAACGGCGATTTTCCTACGGTTAAATCGCCCAATCCCGAAGAGCCCGAGGCCTTTACCATGGCCCTGAAAAAGGCCGACGAAATAGGGGCCGACATTGTCCTGGCCACCGATCCCGATGCCGACCGCATTGCCGTGGCTGTGCGCGACGACAGCGGCGCCATGCGCCTGCTCAACGGCAACCAAACCATGGCCGTGATGGATCAATTCCTGATTGACCGGTGGCGCGAAGCGGGTAAAATCCAAGGCCGGGAATTTATTGCTTCCACCATTGTGTCCACCGATTTGATTATGGACATCGGTGCAGGCGAAGGCGTAACGGTCAAGCGTAGCTTGACGGGTTTTAAGTGGATAGCCAAATTGATACGCGAGAACGAAGGAAAATTATCCTTTATCGGTGGGGGCGAGGAAAGTTTCGGTTATATGGTGGGTGATTTTGTGCGCGACAAAGACAGTATCACGTCCGGCTTGTTGGCTGCCGAAATTGCATCGTATATGAAAGCCCGCGGCGAGTCGTTTTTCCGTTTTCTGACAAGTATTTACGAGCGCTACGGTTTTTACCGGGAACACTTGGTGGCGCTTGTGCGTAAGGGCTTGGAAGGTAAGGCGGAAATCGATGCCATGATGAAAAAATTCCGTTCGCAACCACTTGCCGCCATAGCGGGCGAAAAAGTGGTGCGTATCGAGGACTACCTTAAAGGCGAAATAAAAGATTTGGAAACGGGAAAACAAACGGCTATCACCGAAATTCCGCAGTCGAATGTGTTGATTTATTACACCGATGCCGGAACCAAGGTGGCTTTGCGACCCAGCGGAACCGAGCCCAAAATCAAGTTTTATTTTAGCGTAAAAATGCCGTTCTACCGTGAAAAACCTTTTGTGGAACAGGACGCCGCGGCCTTGAAAAAAATCAATCGTATCATTGATGAATTGGGCATAGATGGATAGTAATTTGCGGAAAATATTGCGTTATGCGCGACCCTACAAATGGTGGGTTACCGGTAATGTGGTGAGCAATATTTTTTATGCCTTTTTCGGCATGTTGGCCATGCTGGTGCTGATGCCTATGTTGCAAATTTTGTTTCGCGTGAGTGCAGAAGGGCCGGCAAACAAGCCGGTGTGGACGGGTTTGGGGCATTTGAAAGAGTTTGCCCAGCAATGGATGGCGTGGAAGTGGAGTGATTACACTACCACGCACACGCCCGGACAATCCTTGACTTTGGTTATCGGCTTGGTATTGGCCATTGTGTTTTTGAAAAACCTTTTCGGTTATTTGGGGATGGTGTTTGCCACAATATTACGGAACGGAATTTTACGCGACATCCGGGTTGATTTGTATAATAAAATTCTCCGTTTGCCCTTGGGATATTTTTCCGACCGCCGCAAGGGCGATACCATTGCACGCATTACGTCCGATGTGAACGAAGTGCAGAAAACATCGATGACGGTTTTGGAAATGTTGGTGCGCGACCCGATGACCATTTTGTTCACGGTGGGCGCCATGTGGGTGTTAAACTACAAATTGACCTTGTTTATTTTTGTATTCGTTCCTTTGGCGGGACTCATTATTTCGCTGATTGGCAAGCAATTGAAGAAGCGTTCCTTAGCTGTGCAGCGGGCCAATTCCCGTTTTTTGAGTTTGGTGGAAGAAACGTTGAGCGGTATCAAAATCATCAAGGCCTTTAATGCCGAGGGATTGTTCGGAAAAAAATTCCGGGCCGTGGTGAATGATATGTTCCGGCTGACCACGCGCATGGTCAACCGGCAGAATTTGGCTTCACCGTTGAGTGAGTTTTTGGGCGTGGGCGTAATTGCCGGGATTATTGGCTATGGCGGTCATTTGGTGCTGGTCGAAAAGACCTTATCGGCGCCGGTGTTTATCACCTTTGTGGCCCTGGCCTACAATGTGCTCACGCCGGCCAAAAACATTGCCCGGGCCGGCTATGCGGTGCGCCGGGGGATGGCATCGGCCGAGCGTGTGTTCGAAATTATGGAAGCCGACGAAAAAATCCGGGACAAACCGGATGCCGTTGCCAAAGAAAATTTCGAACGGGAAATCCGTTTGGAAAATGTATCGTTCCGTTACGAAGCCGACGAGGTTTTGCGCGATGTGTCGTTCCGGGTGCCCAAGGGAGCCACAGTGGCTTTGGTGGGGCAGTCGGGGAGTGGGAAAACCACCATTGCCCATTTGTTGATGCGGTTTTATGACGTAACCGGTGGAAAGATTACCATTGACGGCATTGATATCCGTGATATACGCAAGCGGGATTTGCGCAACCTGATGGCCATCGTAACGCAGGAATCCATTCTGTTCAACGACACGGTGCGCAATAATATCGCTTTGGCCAAACCGGATGCCACCGACGAGGAAATCATTCAGGCGGCCAAAGTGGCCAATGCGCACGATTTTATTATGCAATTGCCAAAGGGCTATGATACCAATATAGGCGACAGCGGCAACAAACTTTCGGGTGGTCAGAAACAGCGCATCAACATTGCACGGGCGGTGCTCAAAAACCCGCCGGTGATGATACTGGACGAGGCCACAAGCGCCCTGGACACCGAATCGGAACGTTTGGTGCAGGATGCCTTGGACCGTTTGATGCAAGGCCATACGTCGGTGGTGATTGCCCACCGGCTTTCGACCATCAAAAATGCCGATTTGATTGTGGTGATGGACAAAGGCCGTGTGGTGGAAACCGGTTCGCACAAGGAATTAATGAAGCGGAAAGGCATTTACCACAAATTGGTGATGTTGCAGTCGTTTGAGGTGGAGGAGGATTGATTTTTTTGGGAATTTATTTTCTTTGTGTATTCTGTATAATTTCCAGCAGCCCGTCCAAATATTTTTTTGCCAAATAGGATTTGTCAAAATGGTTCTTAACATATTTCCGGGCACTATTTCCCATTGTTTTCCATAAATCGGGATTTTGGTCAAGCAGGAGTATTTTTTGGACCAATTCGGTTTCGTCTTGTGCACTAACGGTAAAACCTAAATTGTTGGACTCTACCATTTCCTTTATCCATCCGGTTGTTGTTTGAATAACCGGAACTCCTGCGGCAAGACTTTCGAATAACTTATTGGGTGAACTTGTATTTAAAACCGGTAAATCCATCAGTGGAACCACCGAGGCCAAGGCATTTTGAACGTAAGGAACCAAATCCTTTTTTGGCATAGGATCTTTTACAATCAGATTGGGTAAATTCCGGGCCAGGGTTTTCAATTTTTCTTTGTCCTGTCCTTCGCCTATCAATAATATTTTGATGTCATTGCGTCCTAAATTTTTCAGGGCTTTGGCCGCTTTGTATAATAATTCGGAATTATTTACTTGACCGATGTTTCCGGTATAAATGACGTATTTCCGGGGTTGAAGGTAGTCGTCAAAAAAATTCTTTTTCGAAGCAAATAATGATAAATTGGCTTGATTGGGTATGGTCAAAGTTTTTGTTCCGGGGAATCGATTTAAAATATTTTTTTCCATCCCGGGAGACAATGGAATGACCAATGCCGCATTTTTGTATAACAATTTTTCAAACCAATAGGAAATTTTAATAATAAGCTTGTTTTTAATTACGCCAAGTTCAATGGGGGCTTCCGGCCAAAGGTCTCTTACCTCGAAAACCAAAGGTTTTTTCTTAATCCATTTACCCAGCAATGCTGGAATGCCGATAGTGATGGGGCCCGAACTGGCTATGATTATGTCATATTTTAGTTTGAGAACCAAATAGATGGACACAAAACTATACAATAAAAAATTTAGAATTCTTTTGGGTATCCGATGTTTGTTATTAATGCAAATGTTGATTACGTAAACATCGATTCCATCAATATTTTTATGGTCGATAAATTTATTGGCCGTAATATCCGATTTGTAATAACGCGCAGTTACCACCTGCACCTGATGCCCCCTTTCAACCCATTCTTTTGTAAATTCATAAACCCGTGTGCTATATGAACCTTTGGGTGTGGTAAAATATTGATATAAATATAAAATCCGCATATATTTTGCCCCTTTATTATTCAATTAAACTGATAAAATCCTTGAATTTCCCTTGTTTGTCAAATATTTTTTCCTTGACCCTCCAAGAATAATTTATGTCATTGCCGAATAAAGCATTCATTTCTTGTTTCAAAGCATTTTCTTCCTCCGTAGTCAATCGACGTTCGAAGTAAAATTCCAATTTTCCTTTTTCCTTTTGTAATACCTGGTAGGATAGTTTGATGTTATGATTCTTTTCCAAATTTTTAAAAACGTAGTAAAAATACAAGCTTGGATAAATCCCGGATTTCCCGTAAACGTTTTTTCCAATTCTTCCGGTAATTTCTTCAATAACGGGATGTTTCATTCCACAAGCGCACTTATAATCAGCGGGTTTCAAACGTATGTAATCTCCCAATTTATAGCGTATTATCGGAAAAGATTTCATTATCAGGTTTGTAACAATAATTTCGTTATCCACTTCTTCAACCAGGACACCTTCGGTTGCAATATGTAAATTTCCTTGTGGGCACTCAAAAGCTATGAGGCCCGATTCGGCCGCGCCGTATTCACCGATGATTTTATGGCCGAAGGCCCGAAGCGTTTCCTGATGATAATGCGGATATATCTTTTCGGATGTGCCTTTGACCATTTTTAATTTTTGGGGCTTGGGTAAATTTTTTTCGTTAATAAGTTTGGCCACTTGGTAAATGGATGAGGAATAACCTTCCAAATATTCGGCCGAAAGCAACTTACGGGCAAACTTTTTTAATTCTTTTTCATCATAACTAAATAACCGGAACCGGTTTACCATAAAGTCCAAAAGACGGGTTTTCCATTTTTTTAAACGCGAGAAACTGAATCCCCAAAAGTATCCGTTCCGGTCCCAGGGTTTTACGCCATACCACGAATAACCACGGAAAATGGCGGCCCTGTTATGACTGTCGGAAACTTCGTCCTTCCAAAACGAAAGCGATTCGCCTGTGGTGCCCGAGGTTACCGAAAAAAATTTTTTCCCTTTCCAATCCGTATGTATTTCGTCATTGAACCGGATTAGTTCTTGCTTGGTAATAATGGGAATTTTAGAAATATCTTGCCGTGTTTTGATATCATCGGGATGTATGCCGGCCCCATCCCATATTTTCTTGTAGTAGGGCGAATGGTGGTAAGCAAAATCGATAATTTCTTTAAATCTCTTCCATTGCAGTTCGTCGAGTTTTTTTCGGGGCCATTTTTCGCTTTCTTTCAGTTTTTGATATATTTCATTGAGTGATGGATTCCTTTGGCGTTGTCCAATTAAGAATATATACTTATGTAACCAACTCATTTTTGAATTTTTATTTAACCACCAGACATATTGAAAAATTACGGAACTATATAATTTTTGTCAAAGATAAATGATTTGACCTTATTGATAAATGGAGCGACATTAGGAAACCGAATCAAATAATCCCTTCTTCTCTCATAGTTTGAATTAATTCACCGCAACCTTCCCGAAAATCCCTTGGTGTATATTCAAGTAATTGAACAGCTTCGCTAATATCCACATTTTTATCTTCCAGAAAACGCATTACTTGCTCTTCTTTGACCGGAGGTTTTTGGCCGATAAGTCGAAAAAGTTTTATACCGAACAAGATGATTTGAGGAGGAATTGGTATTAATATCCGGCGTTTTTGTAGTAATACCGCAACAGTTAGAAACAATTCCCGGTTTGTAATAGCACGCTTTCCACTGATATTTATTTCCTTGTTAATTACATTGGGGTTATCGATACTTCGAATTATAAATTCCACCACGTCATCAATAAAAATGGGTTGTATTTTGTTTTTCCCTTTTCCGATAATGGGAATAACGGGCGATTTATTAACAAATTTGATAAGACGTGAAATATTATTGTCTTGTGGATGTCCGTATATCATTGTAGGACGAATTAATGTCCAATGCTTGAAATTCCGGAATACACTTTGTTCGCCGGCCATTCGTTTGGCTTTACTGGGAACGTTATAGCGTGTAAAAATAGCCGCGGAACCGATAAAAATAATTTGTTCGGGTTTGTGTTTTGCTTTTTGGAGCGCTTTGTGAATATGGTTGGCAAACCAAACGTAGCCGGTATTAATGATAATATCGGCCTTTTTCAATGCGTTGCTCAAATTTTCTATATCATCGATTCCTTTTATTTGATAAAAGCTAATGTTTTTAAAATGATCAAAGGATCTCTTACCCGGATTACGGGCTATGCCAATCAAATCATATTTATCTTGGTTGGCAAGTTTGTTTGCAACGCGGTATCCCAATTTACCCGTAACACCAATGATAGCAAGCGTTTTTTTCATAAATCTAATTTTTACTTCACCTCCACACCTTCCCAATTATTCAACTGTTCTTTGACCGCTTCAATTTTTTCGGGTTCGAACTCCGCCTCGATTTCCACTTGTTGTCCGGCATTTTGCCGCCGGATTTGTCCGCCGAATCGTTTGATGATTTTCATCACCGTGTTCATCCTGTCATAATCAAAGCGGATATGCAGGCGTTGGGTGATGGGTTTTTCCATAATTTCCGCCATATCCAAAACCTTCGAAGCGGCGGCTTTGTAGGCGCGAATCAGTCCGCCGACGCCCAATTTAACGCCTCCGAAGTAGCGCACCACAACCACCAGTGTGTCGGTCAGTTCGCGGGCACGGATTTGTTGCAGGATGGGTTGTCCTGCACTTCGTGCGGGTTCCCCGTCGTCGTTGGCCCGTTCGGCGGCCGGTTCGGGCCCGATGCGCCAGGCATAACACCAATGACGGGCCTTGTGATGTGCCCTGCGGATTTGTTCCACCAAGCGTTTTACATCGGCTTCGGAATGCACGGGAAAGCCATAACCCAGGAATTTACTTCCGCGGTCTTTGAATTCCGACGGCCCGGCGGGGCCGGCCAAGGTTTTATAGGTAGCGCCCATCGTGAATGCATTGATTTTGCGGATGCACAAAAATATCCCGTTTGGTATGGCCGGCAAAATCCGTTTTGAGCCAACGCCCTTCTTGTAGCACGGGTGCTTTCAGGCCGGAGCCGAATCTTAGCGGCGAAGTGTAAATATGCGCTTCGTCCCACAAGCCGGCCCGGATAAAGCGACGCAGCACATCGGCACCACCTTCCACCAGCAGCGATTGAATTTCCAGTTCGTATAGTTTGGTCAACACATCACGAACGCCGGCCGGCGGAAGCAGTTGCACATTTTCGGGCGGTGTTTCTTTGCGCTTTCCGAAAACAATTACCGGTTGGCGGCGCCGGAACAGCCGCCCTTCGAATTTGATGTTTTCGCCGCCCAAAATCACGGGAAGCGGATCCCGTCCGCTCCAATAGCGGGCGTCCAAACGCGGATTGTCGGCTTCCAATGTGCCGCGTCCTGTAAGGATGGCTTGCACCGTGCTGCGCAGCCGGTGCACTTGCAGCCGGGCATACAAGTGGCTGATGTCGGTTCGCTTTCCGTCGGCGGGCGCCATAAAGCCGTCGGCCGTTTGCGCCCATTTCAGAATGACGTAAGGCCGCTTCTTCCGGTGAAAGGTAAAGAAAAACCGGTTGAGTTCATTGCCTTCCTGCGCTTCGATGCCGGTAATCACTTCCACACCGGCCCGTTCCAGGGCTTTGATTCCGCGGCCGGCCACTTGCGGATAGGGGTCGATATTGGCGATGATCACACGCGGAATGCGGTTGCGCACAATCATGGTGCTACATGCCGGCGTGCGCCCATGGTGGGAGCAAGGTTCCAGGTTTACGTAAAGCGTGGAATCCGGTAGCAACGATTTATCCCGGACCGATTCCACCGCCACCACTTCGGCATGGGCTTCGCCGGCCTTGCGGTGCCATCCTTCGCCGATGATTTGTCCGTTGTGAACAATCACGGCGCCCACCAATGGGTTAGGGTAGGTGCTTCCGGCACCGTTGCGGGCCAGTTGAAAGCAGCGTTTCATAAACCGGCTGTGCTCATCCATGACCGTTATTTTACGCGGGTTTTAAACATCAACCTGTTGCCGATATAACCTTCCAAAATATCGTCTTTGTGCAATGGGCCCACGCCTGCGGGCGTCCCCGTAAACAGCAAATCACCCGTGCGCAAAGTAAAAAATTGCGAAACGTAGGCAATCAGTTCGTCGATGCGCCAAAGCATATCCCGGCTGTTGCCTTGCTGAACCGTTTTTCCGTTAATACGTAACGAAAAATCGATGTTATCCATTCCGCCCAATTCATCCACCGGAATAAAATCTTTGCTCACCAAAGCCGAAAAATCAAAGGCCTTGGCTTTTTCCCAGGGCAAACCGGCAGCTTTGAGTTCGGCCTGCAAATCCCGGGCGGTCAAATCCAATCCCAAACCTATTTCGTTGTAATAGTGATGTGCATATTGCGGTGCAATGCCTTTGCCCAAGCGATTGATGCGCACCACCAATTCGGTTTCGTAGTGAACTTCCTTCGAAAATGGGGGGAGAAATATGGGATTTCCCTTAGGCACAAGGGCCGTGTCGGGTTTGAGAAATACTACGGGTTCGGCCGGACGTTCGTTGTCCAATTCGTCGATATGGCGGGCATAATTTCGTCCGATGCAAATGATTTTCATGGCCAATGCGTAAAAAGGGTCAGTAACGGCGTTTTTCGTCCTCTTGTTGCATTTGTTCGCGGGCTTCGCGTGGCAGGGCGCCCGTAATGTCGGGATGCTGTTCGATGGCAAATTGGATTTTTTCCACAATTTCGTCCACCGTATCGTTGTCGTAGTCAATGGGAAGCGGCGGTTTGATAACCATAGTTTGCAGGATGCCGCGTTTTTTGATTTGCAATCCTTTGCGGTCAAACGAGCGGCGGAATCCGTCAATCACAATAGGCACCACCAGCGGACGGTTTTGTTTGATGATGTGTGCCGTGCCTTTGCGGATGGGTTTAAACGGCCTGGTAGTGCCTTGCGGAAAGGTGATCACCCAACCCGCTTGCAGTGCTTTGGAAATGTTGGAAATGTCGGAAAATTTTACCGGACGTTTGACCTCTTTGCCCGCGTGCCGCCAAGTGCGTTCCACGGTAATGGCGCCGGCAATTTTGAATATTTTCGGTAGCAAGCCCGATTCCATGGTTTCTTTGGCAGCCACGTAGTAGATGTTGGTTTTGATGTGGCGCAGGTATTTCAATGGCCGCGAAAGGTCGTTTTCGCCGTTCAGGGCCGCGTTGAACACGTGGAGCATGGCGGCCACATCGGCAAAATAGGTTTGGTGGTTACTGATGAACAACACTTGGTCGTCGGGTAGCATGCGTAGCAAATCCATGCCCGTGATTTGCAACTTGTTAAACTTATGATAGCGCCGGTGCGAAATCAATCCCAGCGTAAAAATCAATAGCCGTTTCAACCACAGCGGCGTTCCAAAAATATCGCGTTTAATCCATCCCATACCTTGCCATGTTGGAAATAGCAAGTTACGAATTTCCGTGCAAACGCGTCCATAAATCCCGTATTTCGGCAATGACCATGGCCGTGGCGCCCCATATTTTTTGGCCGTTTAGCGGAATAAAATGAATGGGATACGAGCGGCCTTCGTAGGTGCGCAGTTCCTGTTGCCAAGGCGCTTGCATCAGGTAATCCCAATCCACGGTGTGGATGGCCGCCACTTCGCCGGGTTGCGGACGCAGGGCGGGCGCATAGGGCAGCCAACCCAGGTAGGGCGTTACTTCGTAACGGCTCACCGGAATTTTAACGGGTGTCAAGTGGCGGATAATGTGCACATCGGCCTCGGGAATGCCCGTTTCTTCGCGGGCTTCGCGCAGGGCGGTGCGGGCTAGCGAGTCGTCTTCCGCTTCCGCTTTTCCGCCGGGAAAGGCCATTTGACCCGAATGCACACCGTCGTACACATAGCGTTGAATTAGCACGCTTTGCAGGCGGCCATTTTGCGGATATATTAGCGCCAACACCGCCGCCGGACGATATTCCAGGTGAGGATACCGGCGCATCAAATCGTTGCGATAGGGTAGGAGCACGCTTGTATGCGCTTGCAAACCCGGCAAAGGCAGGCGGGCCAGGATGTCGATATGCCGTTCAAAATCCTTGGGATGCATGGATTGACAAAATTAGGATTTTTTATTTTTTGGGCGCCCCGGCGCTCACGTTCGTGGCGGCTCCGCCGCAGTGGCCTCTGCTTTAAGCGACGGAGCGCCTTTGCATCGGCCACCACTCACGTGGCGCCGTCGGGCTGTCCGCTCAAATGCGGCTCGGGTACGGCGGTTTTTGCATTTCCGTCGCTGCGGTCTCTTCCTCTGGGAGCCCCCAGCGCCGGCGCAAAAACGGCGTCGCTTCAAGTATGAAATATGGGAAAAGTTGCCGTTATTTTTGTCGAGAACAAAGCCGGCCATCCGAAGGCATAGCCGTAGCTATGGCAAGGATGGTCAATGCCGTTATCGGCAAAAAGAACAAAACTTGGTTGGTTATTTTATGCTTGAAGCGACGCCCCCGTCCGCCCCTTCGCCGCATAACCGCTTCCATCCCTGGCGCAAAGTTTGTCCTTGTTCCGGAAAACAGCTGAAAGAATAAAAGTTCTCTGTGAGTTAGTTTTAATGCATTATTGATAGAAATGCCGGGCGGCTAATAAACCTGCTATTCATTGATTTATTTCAATAAGCAATTTATCTATTTCGATGAGCTTTTCCAATTTTTGAATCAATTTTTCCCGTTGTGGATGATATTTTATTGTAGCAGGATACTTTTCAAGACAATTTGCTTCCCGGATAATATTATTTATTAAAGTAGAAAATTTTGATTTAGTAAAAATGGAGAGTTTATCCAATTTCAATTTTATAAATTCACTTATAGAATTTTCAAAATCCGCAAAAACATCCGGCTTAAAATCCAAAATTAAAGGAACGTGATCACTAACGTCTAACCAATTGTCGGCTTGCCCAATAGTAATTTGAAAACCATTATTAACCAAGACTTCCGATGCAAAAAAATAATCAATATGATAGGGTTTATTTCTTTTCCTGTGCAAATAAAAAGTTGGATAAATTTCGAATCCCTGTTGAATATGTTCTTGCCTGTGATACAAACTATATATCTTGTTATTATTCAAAACATTGACTACATCGGAGTGATTTCCTACACGGTTTTTTCTGTCCCAAACGGTATTTGAATTGAAATCACCGGTTAAAATAACCGGAAGTGATAGTAGGTTTGAATAATATGACAGCGCAAGCCAAATTTGTCCGATATATCTCTCATTCGGCCGTTGTTTGTTTTCTTGTGTCCATATGGCAAAAAGAAGGAATGAAGTTTCTTTACCGGTAACTTTTATGGGAATAATATATTTGAAGCGCGGATTAAATATTTTCAATAATTCGAATTTATAGTCGGAATATGAGAAAATACCGATGCCTTTATTTTCATTGACACCATACCACAAAAAATCATTTGGCGTAGGAGTGAGAACTCCGAATTTAAGTTTGTTTTCCGATTCGCATTCGGAAATAACCAAAATGTCGGGATTAAATGAAAGTATCCGACTATACTTCTTTCTAAACGCACCTTGGCAATTCCATTCAATGATTCTCATTCAATAAGATATTCGTTTTAATTTCTAATGGTTATCGGTAGTTTTTCCAAAAAGAAAATAGCTAAATCAAAGGTTTAAAAAAAGTGTAAAACTTTACTTTAATACTTCCAATTCTTAATTATGCACGATCGTCCCTGTTCAGGGTGTGGGAAGTAGCAGGACGCTTAATGACAAGGTAGAATCGACACATAAATATGGTGTTTTATATTTTATTCTTCGCAAACGGGAATTCGAATTTATGCACAAATCGAAATGCCTCGCTCTTATAAAATTTCAAATTTACGTTTTACTTTGATGTATTTATCGGCAATAATTTTGCCGGAATGTTCTTTTTCGGGATAATCTTTTTGGAGAAATGCTATTACAACTTTCTTTTCTTTAAACTCTTTTAGCATCTCCGGATTCTTGACAATCTGCCTTATAAAATCGAACGACAAACCGATATTTCTGTTTACAGTCTCTTTGTTGGTCATTTTCTTAATCTTTTAATATATCTTTTTTTGTAAAATTCCCATCGATCTTTTAAGTCTTGTTCCGCATATGCCAAAGCGGTTTCCAAATTATCAAATTCGATTACTTGCTTTTCCTTGTCTCCATTCGGATATAAAACATCTCTGTGAAAAAACCGTGGGCGCAATCATATCTTACAACAGCCCGCCATTTTCCGTCATAATAAGTTTCATATTGAACAACAATATCTGTAATCTTTCCTTTTTACACAACTATTCGCATTCTAAGTCTCTCTCTGTTGAACTTATCCAGGTATTTGATGAATTCCTTTTCGCCCAATGTAACTAATTCGTAGTTTGTATAACAAATATATAAAAATTGTTTCAAATAAGTCAAGATTCGTTTTCTAAGGAATAAAATAATTGTTATTTGTTCTCAATAAATCAATTGTTTCTATTTGTATTATCGGGTATATTCATTTCTTAATTTTTTCTCCGGAATTTATTTCAAGACCATTATCGATAATAAAAAGGTCAATCCTGGTTGTATACAAATTTAATCAGCTATGCATTTTTCGAATATACTAACCAAAAAAAATACACTTTATTTTTTTCACCCCCCCCCGAATATTTTTATCATTTTCCGGAAAAAAGATTATTTTTGCGCAAAATCATTGTAAATTCGTTTTTATGAACATCCGTTTTATCGTCCTGAAAGAAACCCTCGGTCGCCGTCCGGTGGAAGTGCCGCCGGTGCCCAAACGCTCCGACATTTTCGAAATAAACGTTTTTAACGACGAAAAACTACGTCAATACGTGGACAAAGCCACCTTCCGGGCCTACCTCCGGGCCAAGGATTCCGACGAAGGCATTTCACGCCAATTGGCCGACAAAATCGCCCAAGCCATGAAGCAATGGGCCATGGAAAACGGCGCTACGCACTACACCCATTGGTTTCAACCGCTCACCGGAGCCACCGCCGAAAAACACGACAGTTTCCTCGAAAAACTGCCCGACGGCTCGGCCCTCGAAACCTTTTCGGGTGACCAATTGGCCCAGCAGGAACCCGATGCGTCCAGTTTCCCTTCGGGCGGGCTGCGCAACACGTTCGAAGCCCGCGGCTACACTGCCTGGGACCCGGGTTCGCCGGCCTTTATCTACGGCACAACGCTCTGTATTCCCACCGTGTTTATTTCCTATACCGGCGAAGCGCTCGACTATAAAACACCTTTGCTTCGCTCCAAACACGTGCTCAACGAAGCCGCCGTGCCCGTAGCACAACTTTTTAACCGCAATGTGGAAAAAGTCTATCCCACCTTGGGTTGGGAACAGGAATATTTTTTGGTAGACCGCGCCCTCTATCGCGGCCGCCCCGATTTGATGCTCACCGGACGAACGCTTCTGGGGCATGCCCCGGCCAAATCCCAACAACTGGACGACCATTATTTCGGCTCTATTCCCGCGCGGGTAATGGCCTTTATGCGTGAGCTGGAAATCGAAGCGCTCAAACTGGGAATTCCGGTCAAAACGCGGCACAACGAAGTGGCACCCAACCAATACGAAGTGGCCCCCGTGTTCGAAGAGGCCAACCTGGCCGTGGATCACAATGCTCTGATGATGGATTTGATGACCAAATTGGCGCCCAGACACGATTTTGAAGTGCTGCTTCACGAAAAACCCTTTGCCTACATCAACGGCTCGGGTAAGCACAACAACTGGTCGCTCATGACCGATACGGGAATCAACCTGCTGGGGCCGGGCGACACCCCCAAACGAAACCTGCGATTTCTGACCTTTTTTGTCAATGTGATCAAAGCCGTCAATGACAACGAAGAACTCCTGCGTGCTTCCATTGCTTCGGCCGGCAATGACCACCGATTGGGCGCCAATGAGGCCCCACCGGCCATCATTTCGGTGTTTATCGGCCACCATATGACACGGGTTTTTAATCAAATCAAAAAACTGAAAGACGGTAAACTTACCCCGCAAACCAAAACCGAGGTAAAACTCAATGTGGTGGGTAAAATACCCGAAATCCTGCTCGACAATACCGACCGCAACCGCACTTCACCTTTTGCTTTTACGGGTAATAAATTCGAAATACGCGCCGTGGGCTCCTCGGCCAATTGTGCCGCCCCTATGACCGTGCTCAATACCATTGTAGCCCGCCAACTCAAACAATTTATGATTGATTATGAACAACGCCGTGCCCAAGGTTTAGCCAAAGATGAAGCCATCCTCAACGTTCTGAAAAGTTACATTTTGCAATCGGAGCGGATTTTGTTCGAAGGCAACGGTTATAGCGACGAATGGAAAGCCGAAGCCCGTAAACGCGGCCTGAGCAATCACCTTACCACTCCCGACGCGCTCAAAGCCACCCTCAAACCCGAATATATCGACTTGTTTGTTTCGCTTGGTGTGTTTACCGAAGCCGAAATCCGTTCGCGCTACCATGTGCTTTTGGAGCAATACAACAATAAGCTCGAAATAGAAGCGCGCGTATTGCACGATTTGGTTTCCAATCATATCCTGCCCACGGTTTTGGAATACCAATCACGCTTGGCGGCCAACATTGCCAACACCGAAGCCGTTTCCATGCAATCGGCCGAAAGCAACCGCCGTTGGTTCAAGGATTTAACTGCCAATATCACGGCCTTGCAAAAGGGTTTGGACACGCTCAAAAAGCTATTGGAAAAATTGAACGCCACCGGCGACGACGAAGCCAAAGCCCGCTTGATTGTCGATAAAATCAAACCTGCTATGGACGACCTGCGTACGCACGCTGATGCGCTCGAAATGCAAGTGGACGACGAAATGTGGCCCTTGGTCAAATACCGCGAAATGCTGTTTACGCGTTAGTCCCGCGCATGCTTAAAACGTCTGTGAATCCAGTAGTAAACGCCCGGTTGGCGGCGGATGCTTTCTTCGAGCCGGGCAAAGTAGCGGCGGGTGATTTCGTTTTCCGCACATCCGGCCGGATTTTCGCAAAGCACTTCCAGGCGGGTACGGTAATATCCGCGTTTTATTTTGCGAATTTCGGCATATACCACAGGCAAATTGTAGCGGCGGGCGATTTCCTCGGCACCGGTATGCACCGGAACCGTTTTGCCGAAAAACGGAATCCATAGTTTGGCCTTGTGCTTTAACGGATTTTGGTCGGCGGCGAAGCCGTAGGCCATCAAACGGCCTTCACGCTGAGCATTTTCAATATATCGGCGTGAGGCAAAGGTGGGAATAATATCCATTCCGAATTTATGCCGCGACCGGAGCATCCATTGTTCAAAAAAAGGATTCGATAGCTTTTTGTAAATGGCCATACCTTGATGCTTGAAGTAACCGCCGCTGGCCAACGACCATTCCCAATTGCCTGCATGGCCGGTCATCATCACCACCGAACGGCTTTCGTCATAGAAACGGTTCATCACTTCGGGATTTTCGATCACCCAATGCCGCATCAAGGTTTTTTGACTCACCGTAAAGGTTTTGAGCATTTCCAGGAACAAATCCGCCAGGTGCCGGTAAAAAGTCCGTTCCAGCTTCCGCCGTTCGGCTTCGGATTTTTCGGGAAAAGCAATGGCCAAATTGCCGCGAACCACATCGCGCCGGTAGCCGGCCACGTGATAAAGTAACACATACAACACATCCGACAAACCGTAAAGCAAGCGGAACGGCAATGCCGAAATCAATACCAAGGGCGGCATCAAAAAAAGATATGACAAATATTGACCAATACGTTTCACTGTATCAAAATTACGAAGTTTCTACGGGTTATTGTAGCACAACGATTATTCTATAAGTTTTCGGGCGCCTGGCCGCTCTCATTCACACATGCCGTCGGTTATCGCCTTTGGCTCACCGCCGGCGTGTTCATGAGGCGCCCACCGCGTGCTCCGCTCAAACGGGCCGGCCGCCCGCACCGGCATTTAGGCGCCTTCGGCGCCCCGCGGTGCGTAGGGCTTCCCGCTGTCAGCCGCCGCCCGCGGGAAAATGCTCGGGCGCGCAGCCGCCCCGTAACCGCTGCGCCCGCTGGCGCGGAAAGAGTTCAAACAAGCAAAAACGCCATGTTATGTTCTTTTACAAAAACAGGAACGATAATGCATCAAATCTGTCCTCACACAAGAATAGATTTTGGTATAATTTTTGCTATGTTTTTTGTAGCAAAAACAAAAATTATGAGGCGATTTTTACCTTTTGTTTACTTGCTTTTCCTGTCATTCCTATTTGTTTCCTGCTGGAAAAAACTCAGTGAACCGCCTCATAACGACGGTTTGCCGCACGGCGAAAACACATGGTATTATTATGTGGACGGACGCTTGGTTATTCCTAAAACGAAATGGGCCGGAGAATCCTGGCTTTATGCCGTTTCCTATGCTCATTGTCCGCAAGGAAGTGTAAATGCAGGTGGCTTGGAGCTAAGGGATTCGGAGCATTTTTATATGTTAATCGCCAATCTTAGCCCGGGCCGCCATGATTTCCAACAAGAAGACTACCCTTTGTGTGATAATCCCAACGGTTCCAGTGCATTTTTGATTGTCGAAGAAGCGGATTCAACCGGTAATCTACGGCATAATGCTTATTACACCACGCCCGGTTCGGGCTACATCCAAATCGATTATGTTTCGCCCGATAAACGCAGGTTGCGCGGTCGTTTTGAAATGACGTTATACTGTGATGTAACAGGGAGAACAAAACATATCACCGACGGACATTTTGATTTGAACCTGGACAAACTTCACGGGCAATAACAATTCTTACCGGTTTCTTGTCTTACGTTTCATATAGTTTTTTTTAGTTTGATTCCGGTGTCCCGGCCGGAAACGTTCTGCCGGCAGGGAGAATAAAATGTCGTATATTTGCAGCCAAAAAATCAGATAATTATGAGCGACAAAGAGCATATTGAAGTGTTGATATTGGGCTCCGGCCCTGCCGGATACACTGCGGCCATTTATGCGGCCCGTGCCGGATACAAACCCGTGGTTTACACCG
The DNA here is from genome assembly GCA_027023475.1 of Flavobacteriales bacterium. Classification (GTDB taxonomy): domain Bacteria; phylum Bacteroidota; class Bacteroidia; order Flavobacteriales; family Flavobacteriaceae; genus JAADED01. The sequence goes on along the minus strand of JALVVJ010000121.1, from coordinate 15,760 downwards.
GAATGGAAATGGGCGGTCAGTTGACCACCACCACCGATGTGGAAAATTATCCGGGTTTTCCCGAAGGGATTCAAGGGCCCGAACTGATGGAACGTATGCAAAAACAAGCCGAGCGTTTCGGCACCGAAGTGCGTTTCGGGATGGCTACGGCCGTGGAATTTGCCAAAGAAAAAGGAGGCAAACACAAAGTAACCATCGACAACAGCAAAGAAGTAACAGCCGATGCGGTGATTATTGCCACCGGCGCTTCGGCCATGTATTTGGGTTTGGAAAGCGAACAACGTTTGCGTGGCGGCGGTGTTTCGGCCTGCGCCACTTGCGACGGCTTTTTCTACCGTGATCAACGGGTGGCCGTGGTAGGCGGCGGTGATGTGGCGGCCGAGGAAGCGCTTTACCTTTCCAATATTGCCAAAGATGTTAAAATGCTCATCCGTCGCGACCAAATGCGCGCTTCCAAAATTATGCAAGACCGGGTGTTCAAAAAAGATAATATCGAGGTGTTGTGGAACACCGAGGTCAAGGAAGTTCTGGGCGACAAGGTGGTGGAAGGCATTCGTGTGGTGAACAACAAAACAGGCGAGGAAAAAGTTATTCCGCTGGAAGGATTGTTTATTGCCATCGGTCATAAGCCCAATACCGATATTTTCAAAGGTCAAATCGATTTGGACGAACGAGGATATATTATTACCAAATGTAAATCCACGCAAACCAATTTGCCGGGTGTGTTTGCCGCCGGTGATGTGGCCGACCCGCATTACCAACAAGCCGTAACGGCGGCAGGAACAGGAAGTATGGCCGCCATTGAAGCCGAGGCCTATTTGAATGAGATCAAAGGATAAATTGTTTTCGTCATACCAAAAAAGCGCCCCCGTAGGGGGCGTTTTTTTATTGAAAAAATTATTTTCAAGTAAATAAAACCAGTCATCACTAGAAACAAGATATTTTTCATAAAGGTTTGATTTGAACCTTTCGGTCTGAGTATTTTTGCCCTACAAGTCGGGAATAGGCCGAAAAGCCGACTATAAACAAGCGGAAGTAGGCGCAAATCCAAAAAAAATTATTGCCATGAAACTAAAAAAACTTTTTGTCATCGGTTTGATGATGTTCTTGGGGAATAATGTGTTTTCCCAGGTTTATGTTAATGGTGTTGACATAAACAAAACGGGCGCAGTATATATGCAACTGACCGCCGTAAACACGTCAATTATGGGATTGAAATCCAAATATCAAGTTTATGTGGATTACGGGCAAAAGACCAAAGCATTAAAGGGCTATATGATTACTGATGCTGATGGCAATGTAATTAAATTTAATTCACCCATGGATGCGTTAAATTATTTATACGAACACGGGTGGGAATATGTTGATGGATATTCGGAAGTCATAAGCGGAAAAGTTAGACGGGTATTTATGTTGAAACGAAAAGAATGATAAAACGAAGATTTTGAATTATAGGAGGCCGTTTTAGGTCTCCTTTTTTATTTGCGCCGGCGGGCGCAGCGGTATCCTTGTGCAGCAGCCGGCGAAAGTTTTTGTGCGGCGGCGGAGTCTCCGAGCTCCGACGAGGAGGCATACGCACGCCGCTATACAAAAACCGCCGGATGCAAGCAAGATTTAAGCGGAGCACGCCAAATGGCGCCCAAAAAATTTATTGGATTTTATCGGTGGACGCATTACTCCGCTTGCAGGCATTTGGTAAAACAATTATTCACGGTTTTCTTATTTACCGCAGTTTTATTGTAGAAAAGTATAATAACGGATTTTTTAATCTAAGAAAGATGAATAATTGCAAAGCTCACTCAAACTCCGAAATCTCCATCAGCTTGACCGAAGGGAAGTCGTTTTTGACCATTTCCACGGCAAAGGGCGAGTCGGCGAGGAAGACGGGCAGGCCGTCCTTGTCCTTGGCCAGGTAGCGTTGTTTGATGCGGAGGAATTCCTTGTATTCGTCGCTTTCGGGGTCGTCGGTTTTGATCCAAAAAGCTTTGTAGACATTTAGGGGTTCGTAGGAACACTTGGCGCCGTATTCATGTTCCAGCCGGTATTGAATCACGTCGTATTGAAGGGCACCGGCCGTGCCGATGACCTTGCGGCCGTTCACGTTGAGCGTAAACAATTGGGCCACGCCTTCGTCCATCAGTTGGTCGATGCCTTTGTTGAGTTGCTTGGCCTTCATGGGGTCTTCGTTGTTGATGTAGCGGAAATGTTCGGGCGAAAAGCGAGGAATGCCGCGGAACATCAATTTCTCACCTTCGGTGAGCGTGTCGCCGATTTTAAAATTTCCGGTGTCGTGCAAGCCCACAATATCGCCCGGATAGGCCTTGTCCACCACTTGCTTGCGTTGGGCGAAAAACATGTTGGGCGCCGCAAATTTCAATTTTTTATCGAGCCGGACGTGGTAGTAGGCCTTGTTGCGTTCGAAAACGCCCGAAACGATTTTTACGAAAGCCAAGCGGTCGCGGTGTTTGGGGTCCATGTTGGCGTGAATCTTAAACACAAAACCGGTGAATTGCGGCTCGTTGGGATAAATGATGCGTTTGTCGGCTTTTTTGGGTTGGGGCGGGGGAGCGATGTCCACAAAACAATCCAGCAGGTCTTGCACGCCGAAATTGTTGAGGGCCGAACCGAAAAACACGGGTTGGATTTCGCCTTGCAAGTATTTTTCACGGTCGAAAGCGGGGTAAATTTCACGCACCATTTCCAGGTTTTCTTTCAATTCATCAATGGCATCCGAACCCAGGATGGCTTGCAGGTCGGGGTCGTCCAGGTCGGTGAATTCGTGCTTTTGGCCGACTTTCTGCTTGTTTTCGCTTTCGAAAAGGATGATTTTTTGTTCCAGAATATTGTAAACGCCCATAAAATCCTGTCCCATGCCAATGGGAAAGCTGAGCGGAACGGGTTTAAGGTGCAATTTTTGTTCGATTTCGTCCATCAGGTCGAAGGCGTCCTTGCCTTCGCGGTCGAGTTTGTTGATGAAAATCATCATGGGGATGTCGCGCATGCGGCACACCTTGACCAGTTTTTCGGTTTGTTCTTCCACCCCTTTGGCCACATCGATCACCACAATGGTGCTGTCCACGGCGGTGAGGGTGCGGTAGGTGTCTTCGGCAAAATCCTTGTGCCCGGGGGTGTCCAGGATGTTGATTTTACGGCCTTTGTAGTTGAACGAAAGCACGGATGTGGCCACGGAAATGCCGCGCTGACGTTCGATTTCCATAAAATCGGAGGTGGCGCTCCGTTTGATTTTGTTGGATTTAACGGCGCCGGCTTCTTGAATGGCGCCACCAAAGAGCAAGAGCTTTTCGGTCAGCGTGGTTTTTCCGGCATCGGGGTGGGAAATAATGCCGAAGGTGCGGCGTTTTTGTATTTCTTTTTCCAGGTCGGACATAGGTGAACGGGCTAAGATTTATCGAAGGGCAAAAATAGGGCTTTTGAACGAGAACGGCTTTATCCCGGAACCCTTACTTGGCAATGATTTTCAATAAAATTTGAAGGGAAATGCTTAATTTTGAACCGAATCAACAACTATGGAACGTAAACAAAAATATATCAACCGCGAAATCAGTTGGCTTTCCTTCAACGAACGGGTGCTCCAAGAAGCATCCGACACCAAGGTTCCGCTACTGGAACGGCTGCGTTTTGTGGGAATTTTTTCCAACAATATGGACGAATTTTTCAAGGTGCGTTATGCCAAAATTCAACGCATCAGCCAGGGTAAAATTCCGGGCAAATCGCGGCACGAAATTCGTGAAGCCAAACGCTTGCTCAAACAAATCACCGAGATTGCCATTGCCCAGCAGGAAAAAATGCGGCGTGTGCGGCGTAAAATCATTGAAAAACTGCGCGACCACGGCATTTTTATTATCAACGAAAAGGAATTGACGGCCGCGCAAGGCGATTTTGTGCACAATTATTTTCTGGAAAAAGTAAGCCCACGGCTTTTTACGGTCATTTTAAACGATTTGCCCGAATTTCCCATTATCAAGGATTCGTCCGTGTATTTGGCCGTAAAAATGCACCGGCCCGAGGGGGAAAATATTTACGGATTGGTGGAAATTCCTTCGGACGATTTGGGGCGTTTTGTGGTGCTGCCCGGCCGGGGCGACCGGCATTATATTATGCTCCTCGAAGATGTTATTCGCTATAACCTGGACGAGATTTTCAACCTGTTCGAATACGAAAACATCGAAGCACACATTATCAAAATTTCGCGTGATGCACAGTTCGACGAAGACACCGACAACACCAAAAGCATTTTGGAAAAAGTGGAATTCTACCTGCGTCAACGTCAAAAAGGTGAGCCCGTGCGCTTGATTTACGACCGCGACATTGCCGACGACACCTTGGCCTTTCTGATGCGCAAAATGGGCATCGATGAATACGACAGTTTGATTCCCGGCGGGCGTATTCACAATCATCGCGATTTTATGGACTTTCCCGATTTGGGCAAGCGCGAACTTTTGTATGAACAACTGGATCCGTTGCCCATCCGTGATTTTTCGCTACGCGGCAGTATTTTGAAGCAAATCCAGGAAAAAGACCGGTTGCTGTATGCTCCGTATCATAATTATAAATATGTGATTAAATTTTTGCGCGAAGCGGCCTTGGACCCGCGGGTCAAAAACATCAAAATCACCATTTACCGCTTGGCCAAAAATTCGCAAATCGCCAATTCGCTCATCAATGCGGCCAAAAACGGAAAAAACGTAACGGTGCAAATCGAATTGCGGGCCCGTTTCGACGAAGCGCGCAACATACAATATGCCGAAATGTTCAAGCAAGAAGGCATTCATTTGGTTTTCGGCTTTCCGGATATGAAAGTGCACAGCAAAATTTGCATCATCGATCGCGAGGACGAAGAAGGCAATATCCGGCACTACGGTTTTATCAGCACGGGGAATTTCAATGAAAAAACGGCCAAGATTTATACCGACTACACTTTGTTTACGGCCAATCAGGAGGTTTTGCGCGACGTGAGCCGTGTGTTCGACTTTTTCGACCGGCCCTACCGCATCCCTAAATACAAGCATATCCTGGTTTCGCCGCATTATATGCGCCGGCGCTTTAATAGTTTGGTAAACGAACAAATTAAATTGGCCAAGCAAGGAAAGCCGTCGCTCATCCGGCTGAAAATGAACAGTTTGTCCGATACGCGGATGATTGACAAACTCTACGAGGCATCGCAATCCGGCGTGCCCGTCCGCCTCATTGTGCGTGGTATCAACCGCTTGATTCCGGGCGTAAAAGGAATGAGCGAAAATATCGAAGCCATCAGCATAGTGGATAAATATTTGGAACACCCGCGGGCATTTATTTTCGGCCCGCCGGGAAAAGAAAAGGTATTTATGGGCTCGGCCGACTGGATGCCGCGCAATCTTGACCGGCGTGTTGAAGTGGTAACGCCCGTATATGATGCACAAGCCAAGCGGGAAATTATCGACACTTTCGAAATATCTTGGGCCGATAACCAAAAGGCGCGTATTTTCAATGCCGCGCAGGACAACCAATACCGGCGCACCAAAGGCAAACCCGTTCGTTCGCAGTTTGCCATTTATGCCTATTACAAGAACCAATTGGAAAAAAAATAATCCCGATGCGTGTTTTGCAACGAGAAATTCGATTACCGGCCGTTCCTCGCGGGTTTCACCTGATAACCGATGCCGTGGAGGCGGCTTTGGAAGACTGGGAGCTGGATACCGGTGTGCTTCATATTTTTTTGAAGCACACATCGGCCGGGATAACAATTAATGAGAATTACGACCCGTCGGTAAGGCGGGATTTGGAGGCCTATTTCGACCGCATCGCTCCCGAAAACGAGCCCTGGTTTACCCACACACTGGAAGGGCCCGACGATATGCCGGCGCATATTAAAACCCAACTAACAGGTCATAGTGTAAGCATTCCCGTAACCGGCGGGCAATTGAACCTGGGCACTTGGCAAGGAATTTATTTATGCGAATTCCGCAACCGGGGCGGCGATCGGCGTTTGGTGCTCACCTATATGGGAACCTGAACGCCAGATTGACGGACTTAGGATTTTCGTCGGTGTAGAACTTCAAATGTGCCGTCGGAATAGATTTTAATAAGTTCGGTAATGTTTCCCGCATCCTCGGGAGCAATCTCCGGTTTGTTTTCGAATGAATTTACTACTGTATTTCCGGTAGCAGACTCTTTATCGGCCGGTTTTTCAGTTGGGCCTTTATTCACTAATTTCGTATTATTTACCGGTTCGGATGGTGTCAAAGGTATTCCGGCGGCGGAAAATAAATCCGATTCATTTTTTCCGGATTCGGATGGAGTGGGGGTGAAGGGCTCTCCGTCGCCCGTGAGTAGCCAACGCAGGTTCAAATCGGGAAAACTAAGGGCAAATCTTGACAAAATATCGAAACGGGGCTTGTTGCGCCCCGAAAGCAAGTGCGATACGGCACTTTTTTGGATTTGTAAACGTTCGGCCAATGCCGCCGCATCCAAATCGTAATGATGCATCAAAAATGATAAACGTTGAGCAAAATCATCCATAATCTACATTTGTAAAACAAAATTACATAAAAATTTCAATCTGATTTATGCTTAAAATAAGTTCACAAAACACACATAAAGCAGTACTTCAAACAATTAATATAAATGACATATAATAAGCAGGTTACGACATTGCAATAAAATATTTTTATACATCGTGACGCGACGGATCATCTGGAATACAACCGGAAAGAATGGTCAAACAATTGTAATTTCAAAAAATAGACGGCAATTTCTTAAAAGGTTTTAGGATAATAATTTGGAATACGAGTCGTTAATTATGTGGAATATAAATAAAAGAGTAACAAAACTCCGCAAATCCCGCACAACTGATTTGGTTGTATTTTAATAAATTTTTATATTTGCATCCAAATAACTTTAAAACAATTGCGACCTATGGCTCAGATTCATTTGGATCATATCGACAAGCAAATCCTGGATATGCTTATTGAAAACGCACGGACTCCCTTTACCGAAATTGCCAAGAAATTGGATGTTTCGGCCGGGACCGTTCACGTGCGCGTCAGAAAAATGGAGCAAGCGGGCATTATCAAAGGTGCCTCCTTGGCCATCGATTACGACAAATTGGGGTATTCGTTCATCGCGTACATCGGCGTTTATTTGGACAAAACGTCCAAAACGCGTTTCGTCTTGGAACGTATGAAGGAAATCCCTTATATTACCGTGGCGCACATCACTACCGGAAAGTATAACATCTTTTGTAAAGTCCGTGCGCGCGACACGCAGCACGCCAAGGATGTTATTTTCCAAATCGATGATATCGAAGGCATCGTGCGCACCGAAACCATGATTTCGCTCGAAGAAAGTATCAACGACAAAAAACGCCTGATACATCACATTTTCAAGAACGAAATCTAAACGGAAAACAAAGTATGGTTTATTGCTTCCCGAATCTCCGATTCGGGAATTTTTTTATTGCAAACCGGCATTCCGGGCGCTTGCAGCAAAACTAAGGACGGCTCACCTCCTGAGTTTTTTTTATCATGTTTCATGGCTTCCATAATGCAGTCCGTCATAGCCGTATCCATACCTTCGGGAACGGGATAAACTTCCAACAGGCGGCGGATAATTTTACGCGAAGTAGCTTTTTCCAATCCGGCAAATTCAACCGACAGGGCCGTTTCCACCGCCATCCCCAAGGCCACCGCATAGCCGTGAGATAATGGGGTGCCACTTTGTAATGCACAAGTTTCAAGTGCGTGCCCGACGGTATGACCGAAATTCAAAATTTTACGTTTTCCGGCTTCGCGAAAATCAGTTTGAATTATGCGCATTTTGATTTCCACCGAACGAATAATGTGTTCCATTAGTTTGTCGGTCATTTTTCCGGCTGCCAGCCGGTTGATCAATTGTTCAAAATAGGCATAATCGGCAATAAGACCGTGTTTAATCATTTCGGCAAATCCCGATTCCCATTCCCGGCGGGGGAGGGTGGCCAAATAACCGGGGTCAATGATGACCTCACGGGGAAAATAAAAACTACCCACCTGATTTTTTATGCCGTTAAAATTAACCCCGGTTTTTCCTCCCAATGCGGCATCTACCATACCCAAAAGTGTAGTTGGAATTAAATACAAATGTATTCCACGTTTGTAAACCGAAGCGGCGAACCCTACGGTATCGGTAACTACACCTCCGCCAAGTGCAACTATGGCCGCATTTCTATCGACTTGCGTATACATCAGCTTTGCTACAATGTTTTCAATGCTTCGCAATTTTTTGTTTTCTTCCGTTAATTCAGGTAACGGAATATGAATAAAATCGCGGTTTACAAATGTATTTCTAAAATGCGATAAGCAATGTTCCGATGTATTTTTATCGGTCATCACCACCACTTGCGAATATTTTTTCCAATGTGTATAGAGCAATGTTTGAAGTGCATCGGAGGCGCTACGGATAAATTGAACGGGATGGATCATAAGGTCATTTTGTCCTACAAAGATGCTAATTTTTTCGATTTGGCCGGAAATGTCATTTTCATTCAGCTGTGAAATTACGTATTTTAGAACACAAAACAAGCGAATATGTTTACCAAAGATATTTTTTCCGACACCGCCACGGCATTTGCCTACAAGTCGGATGCCGAGATAGAAAAGGCCTATTGGTTGTTCAATATCATCAAAAATGAACCTTTGGTCAAATTGGGCACCGCCGTAACCAATTTTGCGCTCAAATACCATTTGCCGGTCGAGGGTTTGATTCGTTCCACCGTGTTTGAGCATTTTTGCGGCGGCATTAACGAAGAGGATGCGATGAAGGCCGTCGAAAAGTTGTTCCGCTACGGTGTTTACTCCATTTTGGACTATTCGGTCGAAGGGGCCGAAAGTGAGGAAAGTTTCGACCAGGCCTTTCGTAAAACTTTGCACCTGATCGAATTGGGCGGTCGGCGCAAGGAAATTCCTTTTGCCGTGTTTAAACCCACCGGTTTGGGTGCTTTCGGCATTTACCAAAAAGTTTCGGAAGGTGCCAAACTGGATTCCGGAGAGCAAGCGGCCTGGAATCGCATCCGGGAACGTTACGACCGGTTGGCCCGTGCAGCAGCCGAGCACCAAGTACCCATAATGGTGGATGCCGAGGAAAGTTGGATGCAAAAAGCCGTGGACGATTTGATGGAAGATTTAATGCGGGAATACAATCGTAAACAAGTCTATGTTATTACCACTTTACAAATGTATCGCAAAGACCGCCTTCCGTATTTAAAGGGCTTATTGGAACGTGCCCGAAGCGGCGGTTACAAAGTGGGTATCAAATTCGTTCGGGGCGCTTATATGGAAAAAGAACGTGAACGGGCCGAACGTTTGGGCTATCCTTCCCCCATTTGCGAAAACAAAGAAGCCACCGACAAGAACTATAACGATGCCCTGCGCCTGATGATGGAACACGTGGACAACGGACTGATTTACAACGGCACGCACAATGAAGACAGTGCATTGCTTTTGGCCAATCTTATCGAAGAAAAGGGCTATGCGCGCAACGACCCACGGCTGTGGTTCGGTCAACTTTACGGTATGAGCGATCATATTACCTTCAACTTGGCCCGCTTGGGCTTTAACACGAGCAAATACATTCCTTTCGGACCAGTCAAATACGTAATGCCTTACCTGATTCGCAGGGCCGAGGAAAATACTTCGGTAACCGGTCAAACTACACGCGAATTGGAATTACTGGCAGCCGAACGAAAGCGTAGGAAATTGGATTAAACGGGTGTGTTACAAATGTAAATCCTTGATGCGGGCCGAATATTTTTCACGTATCAATTTTAGTTGTTCGGCCGTAATACCGGGCTTGTAAATACGTAAAACGTCAAACACGTTTTCGTCCATAAAAAAGGTTGCCAGCGCTACGTCAAAATTACGGATGTCCAAATCGTCTTTGATGGCAAAGGTGATGCGTTTGAAATCATCCCAAATCAAGTGTTGCGGCAGCACGGCGTAATACATATGCTTGCGTTTGAGGTCGTGATAGCAGGCATCGGCTGCCGGTTCCAGTTCAAAAAATTTGGCGAGTTTAATGCTGGCCGTTTCGGTATTTTTCCGGTCGCGTTTGTGAAATTCAAATCCGCCGAAATCCTTATATGCTGTTTGCACTTCGGCTATGTCCTTGAACGACGGTATGTTATGCACACGAATGCTGTAATATTTGGTTTTTCCGAACATCACGGTGGCAAACGACGCGTCCAGTTCTTTGAACGCAGTGTTTTGCTTGATTTTATTGGTGGTGCGGATGATTTTTTCCCAGGAATAGGGTTTTTTGGTCACGAAAAAAATATTGTCGGGCCTGGTGGCCGATTCGGGCACAATTTCGCCGTGGAGTCCGGGAAAGGGATTAACGATGTGCAGCACCAATGTGCGCGGCAGCGCCAGGTCTTGCATCACTTCCATTTGCTCTTCTTTGAGCACCGTGCCCAGAATTTCGATTTTGTTCATATCCGCAGAATTTTACGGTATGAATTTATAACTTTTTATGCAAACGTGCAAATGAATTTTTATTTTTGGGCGCCCCGCCGCACACGTTCACGCACCGGCGGTTGCTTCAAGACGACGGAGCGCTTTCGCACCCGCCGGCGTTCACGTGGCGCCGGCCGGGCTGTCCGCTCAAATGCGGCAGCGGCCTGCTCTTGCCCTGCAAACGTGGCGTGCGTGGCTCCCCACTGGTCGCCCCGCCGCCACGGCAGGCCTACGGCGTGCCGCTGCCGCATATCCGCTCCCATCCCTGGCGCGATAATAAGGTGCGCGCGATAAATCGCGCGTCCACAATGGAACATCCGGCTTCGATTGAAACATACGGGTTTATGATTAACGTCCTATTGTAAATATTGAAGGCGAAACCGCATTACGGGAATGACAAAGGAAGACAAGCCGGCGCCCCTGGATTCCCGCTTTCGCGGGAATGACAAAAAAGAATTCCCGAGGAGACCGAAGGGCTCCGAGGGCCGCGAGGAGACACCGCAGGTGGCTCCGAAGCACGCGGAGCAAGACCGACGGCAAAGCGAAGCGGCGCCGGAAGGGCTTGCGAAGCTGCGAAGCAAGACCAAGGCCGGAGCGAAGCGGAGGCCTGCCGGCTTGCGGAGCCAGAGGGGAGACAAACGCAGCGCCGGAGGCGAAGCGTGCAGGCTCCCCGAACTGCGGAGCGAGACCGCCAGGGCTCGCGGAGCCCGCGGCAGACCGTAGGGCTGACGCGGTGGCGGAGGCAGACGCCATAGGTGGCTGCCGAAGCAGTGAGGGAAAACAAGCGCGGCCCGGGTGTTGGCCCTCGGAAGCGCCGGTTTCCCGAGCCGGCGTAGAAGACCGCGGCGCCGGAGCGTAGCGAAGGCGCCAAAGGGCTTCGAAGCCCGCGAAGCAAGACAAGGCGTGGCTTTGGCGTTGGACCAAGAAAGCCGAAGGCTTGCGGAGCCACGAAGGCAGACCGCAGGGCTGCCGGAGTGCCGGAGGGAGACAAGGCACAGGCTTGGCACCGGCCGCTTGGCAGCCGAAGGCTCCCGGAGGGCGAAGCAAGACTAGGGGCGCCGGCCCCGCGCCTCCGGCGCGGGGCCGGCGGCGCAAAAAACAGCGTGAGTTTTTTTGTTATGGCATTTGACAATCGGTAAATCCCATATCAAAGCATTAGCCGCTAATTTTTGCGCCGCCGGCAGCGGAATTTTCATTCCGCCGCCGGCGCCCCGAAGGCTTGCGGAGCCGCGTAGAAGCCCGGAGGGCTTCGGAGCGAAAAAAATACACGAACTGTGTAATATTCCGGCCCGTATTAGCGTTTTAAATAACAAAACTCCGGCTTATGAAACGAATGTATCTTGTGCTTTTGGCCGGCTTGATCGTGTCCGGCTGTGCTACGGTAAAATTTGAACAACCGGTTCCTCCCAATGCCAAAGCATTGAAACAATTTCCCGAACCCCTGACCGGCACCTATGTGGAGCGACAAAATAAGGATACGCTTGTGATTACCGCCGAAGCATTCAGGTTCGGCCATAAGGGGGATTTGTTCCACCTGTCCGGTAAATTGACCGGCGAAAATACGGTTTTGAAAAAATCCGGCAATTTCTACCTGCTGAGCATCCGCGAAAAAGACGATCCGTTTTGGGAAGTGTTGCCATTCAAGTTTAAAGACAATACGCTAACGGTCTATGCCCTTGTGTTGGAAGAAAAACCGGACAAATCGGCCAAAGAGGAAAAACTGGAAAAAATCCGTCAAATTACACCGGTTAAGGTTAAACATACCCAAACCGGCGAGCATTACCTTATTAACCCGTCGGAAGATGAATTGGAACGGCTGCTACGCAGTGGTTTGTTTGATAAAGCTGCCGTTTTCGAAAAAGTGAAGTAATTCGTTTGCTCCTATCGGTTGTAGCAAACAACTTGAAAAAGATTTGGACGAAATTATTCGCCGGCATTGGTAGTGCGGCGGGTGAACAAGCGTGTTTAGGGCGTTTTCTCCTTGCAATTCTGCCCGAAAATCCGCAAATTTGACGGCATTATTTCAAACCCGAAAACCTATGAAAATCGCCCTGATTCGCGAACGCAAAAATCCGCCCGACCGGCGCGTGGTGCTCACACCCGCACAGGCCAAGGAACTGAAAGAAAAATATCCGCAATTGGAAATTGTGGCCGAAAGTTCGCCCGACCGTGCCTTTCCGGATGACGAATACCGCGCAGCCGGCATTCCGGTAGTGGACGATGTGTCGGATGCCGATGTGTTGCTGGGCGTTAAGGAAGTGCCCGTGGATGCATTGATTCCGGGCAAAAAATATTTCTTTTTTTCGCACACCATCAAAAAACAACCGCATAACCGCAAGCTTTTGCGTGCCATATTGGACAAAAACATCGAGCTCTACGACCACGAGACCCTGACCGACAAAAACGGAATGCGTTTGGTGGCTTTCGGTTACTATGCCGGCGTGGTGGGGGCCTACAATGCCATACGCACCTACGGGCTCAAAAGCGGCCTATTCCGCTTGCCCAAAGCCATCGAATTGCACGACAAACAGGAGCTTATCCAAAAACTGCGCGAGGTTTATTCCAAACTCCCGCCCGTTAAAATCGTGCTTACGGGCAAGGGCAGGGTAGGCAGCGGCGCCAAGGAAATGCTCGACGCAATGGGCATACGCGAAGTGCCGCCCGGGGAATTTCTTTCGAAGGAATTCGACGAACCGGTTTACACCCAAATCGATGTGGACAGCTACAATGTGCACAAGGAAGGCAAGCCCTTCGATTTCCAAGAGTTTTTTACCCATCCCGAAAGGTTCCGCGGCGATTTCGGCAAGTTTACCAAAGCGGCCGACATCTATATCGCCGGACATTACTACGGTCAAGGCGCACCTTATATATTGACCCGTGAACACCTGATGGCTCCCGACAACCGCATTCGCACGGTGGCCGACATCAGTTGCGACATTGGCGGGCCGGTGGCCACCACCATTCGTGCATCCACCATCGACGACCCCATCTATGGCTACGACCCGCAAACCGGCACCGAAACCGATTGGCAAAATCCCGAAGCCATAGCCGTAATGGCCGTGGACAATCTACCCAACGAAATTGCCCGCGATGCTTCGGAGGGTTTCGGACGGCAGTTTGTCCGGCACATCATTCCCGCCTTACTGGAAGGCGACCGCGACGGTATCCTGGAACGCGCCCGCATAACCCGGGACGGAAAACTGACACCGCGCTACGCCTACTTGCAAGACTATGTGGATGGCAAGGAATAAGTGTTGTGCCCACACTGCATCCTTTTTTTCAAATTCGTAAGTGGTGGGAATGGCGTCTTCAATCCCGTTCCCGCTATGGTGTGCATTCGCCCTTTGTGTTCGACTTGCTTACCCGGGGTTTGCAAGCGCCCGTTCCGGCCGGGGATGCACGAAAGATGCTTGAATTCCGGCGACAATGGTTAAACGACCGCCGGAAAATCAATATTACCGACCCGGGAGCAGGTTCGCACCGGCCGGGTTTCGGCCCCCGCCGTATTCGTAATTTGGCCCGCACGGCCGGTAGTTCGCAGCGGCAAATGTTTTTGCTCTACCGCTTGGCCCGTTATTTTCGTCCGGCCCGGATATTGGAATTGGGAACGCATTTGGGCATAGGCACTTTTGCCTTGCATTGCGGGGCGCCCGGTGCAGAAATCATTACGGTGGAAGGGAGCCGTGAATTATTTGGTTTGGCCAAGGAGAATTTCGAAAAACGGGAACTGAAAAATATCCGTCAGGTGTTCGGGCTGTTCGATAACGTGCTCCCGGATTTATTGGGCAAGCAAAGCTTTGATATGATTGTGGTGGATGGCAATCATCGTTACGGTGCCACTTTGAAGTATTTCGAAATGCTTGTGCAAAGTGTTCCTCCGCAGGGTTTTGTGCTTTGGGACGACATACGCTGGTCGCCGGGGATGTGGCGGGCCTGGGAACACATACGCCGTCATCCGCAGGTGCGGTTAAGCTTGGATTTATACCGGACGGGCATTACTTTTTTCGACCCTTCGCGCCGGCAAAAGGAGCATTTTGCACTGCGTCACGGCCGGCCTTTATCGTTTTTTGGTTTGTTTGATTAGGCCCAATTGTTCTTCCAAACGTTCGGGCTTGTGGCGGGCAATCCATTCGTCGTAGGTGGTGTAACCGATGGCCTTGCGCCGGTTTTCGACCAGTTCCCATACGTGATCCACTTCTTCCTGCGAGGGGATGGGTTTGGAAAGAATAAAGTCGGATATGCGGTCGGCGCGGCGGTCGGTATCTTTCAGGTAGTCTTCGTCGGGTTGGCGTAATACGCCTGCTACGGGTTCGCGCTTGGAAAGGAGCCAATCCTTCATAGCTTGGCGGCCGTGTTCCTTGGCCATTTTGATGTTGCCTTTGCCCGTAACGGCATTGCCCACGGCAAACAGATTATCGTAGCCCTTCACTTTGGAGCCGGTAGGCCCTTCGGTGTCGATGGCGTCGCCGCGGTAGGGAATGCCCGGCAATTTGACCGGAATGGCACCAATCGAGGAAATAACCTGCGTGGTGGGCAGGGTAAAGCGTTCGCCTGTGTATTCCAGTTTGCCGTCGTGGCTCCGGGTGCGTTCGAGCACCAATCCCGTCAGCCGGCCGTCTTGTTCGGTGTAGTCCACCGGCACGGCATTGGGCACAAAGTCGAACATAAATTTTTCCTTGTAGGTGTTTAGGAGTTTTTCGGCCACATCACGGGCACGTTCAATATCCTTGGGATCATCGGAATGGGCCACTTTGAGCGGCATTTCACGGGCCGAACGCCGGTAGACCAAAGTGGCACCGCGCAATCCCAAATCTTTCCAAGTGAGTCCGTTTTCGTCCAATATGGCTTTGATGCCCTTTTTTTCGAGCGTAAAAATGTCGTAATCCAATCCGTATTTTTCGCGAAGCACACGTCCGGCAAGCTCCATCATCACGATTTTGATCACATCCAACGAAGCCAATCCGCCGCCCACCACCACGGCTCCGTCTTGAATGTCGAAGGTGGGGCCGTCGTAACCGGCTTCGTGTTTGTGGTTGAACCAACGCATCAGGTCGTTTTGGTAAATAAGCTGACCGGATTTTTTGAATTTTTCGATTCCGGGCACGGGCAACGGCCGGTCCTGCCAGGCACCGAAAGCCAGAATCACGGCATCGAATTTATAGTCGTTCAGGATTTGGTCCAGCGTTATATCGCGGCCCACCTTGAACAGGGGCAGGAATTTGATTTTGGGATGCCGGAGTTTTTCGTCGATTTCACGCTCCACACGGTCGCGT
>JALVVJ010000120.1 GCA_027023475.1 Flavobacteriales bacterium | reverse complement strand
ATTATGCACGGTTGGGCGATTACCGGAAGGCCTGGGAAAATCAAAAACGCTTTATCTCGCTTAATGATTCCATATTCAATCTGCAAATGGCCGAAAAGTTGGCGAATGTTCAGAATAAATATGAATTGGATAAACGCGAAAAAGAAATATTGCTATTGCGAAGCGATAATGAAATAAAAGCATTGAAGGTCAAACAAAAGACCATAACAAGCGTTGTTCTTTTTATTTTATTGGTGTTGATCGGATCTGTGTTGGTCAGCGTGTTACTGATGCTTAACCGGCGGAAACTCAAACAAAAACAAGTGGAAACGGAATTGGAAAAGAGTGAATTGCTCAGAGCCAAACTCCGCGAAAAAAATGAATATCAAAACAAACAATTGGTTACCCATGCCATGAATATGCTTCAAAAAAACAAGCTTTTGATGGAAATGAACGAGGAACTGAACCGGTTTTATCCCAAGGCGGATCAATCCCTCCGCAAGCATATTCGAAGTTTCCAAAGGCAAATTAAAAGAAACATGGATCTGGAAAAAGACTGGGAATTGTTTAAAATGTATTTTGAGGAAGTGAACAAAAACTTTTATACCAATCTGCGAAAAATATCCAGAGAACTAACCCCTGGCGATCTTAAATTGGCCGCACTTGTAAAATTAAACCTGAATATCAAAGAGGCGGCCGCGGTATTGAATATTTCACCGGAAAGTTTGCGTAAGGCCCGGTACCGGCTCCGTAAAAAATTAGGACTAAAACATGGAGAAAACCTTTCGGAATTTTTGAATGCCTTGGGGTGAAAGGTGATTGTGTGGTGATGTGGATGTTATCGAAGTGGTTATAAGCAAAAAGGAATTACCTTGCACCAGCAGGCCTAATGGTTGTGTATCGTGATGGCAGTGCAGGTTTTTCCATGGTGCCCCACAGCGGGAAATTTCACTTTGGGAAAGGCATGCCAAAATAGCGTCGAACATAAAACACTTTCGGGTAGAGGACAAGCGGGATGGTATGTGAAAACATCGCGATGTGCTGTAAAGTAGTTTGTATAAACATATTTTGAAAAGCGCACCAAAATTTCCTTATTTCCCATTTCCAGAGTGCTATTTCCATGCCAAAATTTTTACTGAATTTGTTATGCTTCAAAATTTATTCAAGTAACATGATTTATAAACACGGTTTGTCAAAAAATCACAGGGCCCAAGGCATAGGATAGCCGCAAAAATCGCCTTATCTTTACTTTCCCGTTCGGAAATTCTCCGTCGGTTTCTAAGGTGCTTGTTAATAATGATTTAAAAACGGGAATATGAAAAAAGCCGTAAAAGAACGTATGACCTACACTTACGACCAGGTGTATAAGGCCACGCTGGAATATTTTGATGGCGATGAACTGGCCACCGGTATATGGGTGTCGAAATATGCCCTCAAAGATGCCGATGACCGTTACTTGGAACTGACCCCCGCCGACATGCATAGGCGCATGGCCCGGGAATTTGCCCGGATGGAACGGAATTATCAGGTGGATACTTCCAAGCTGGAAGGCTTGTCGGAATATGGCCGGCGTCGAGAACCGCTGACCGAAGAGAAGATTTTTTCGTTTTTCGACCGCTTCAAATACGTTATACCGCAGGGGAGTATCATGTATGGGCTTGGCAACTATGAAGTAATTGCTTCCTTGTCCAATTGCGTTGTGGTGCCGGCTCCTTATGATTCTTACGGGGGCATCATGTATACCGACCAACAGGCCGCCCAATTGTTTAAGCGCCGTTGTGGCGTGGGATTCGATATATCAAAGCTACGGCCCAAAAACTTCAAAGTGCGCAATGCCGCCCGGACAACCACCGGAGCCGTATCCTTTATGCACCGGTTTTCGTTTACCACGCGCGAAGTGGCCCAAAACGGCCGTCGTGGCGCCTTAATGCTTACCATGGACATCGCCCATCCCGATATCGAAGACTTTGTTACCGTCAAACAAGATTTAACCAAGGTAACCGGTGCCAATATTTCCGTCCGCCTTTCCGACGAGTTTATGAAAGCCGTGGTGGACGGAACCAAATAC
>JALVVJ010000119.1 GCA_027023475.1 Flavobacteriales bacterium | reverse complement strand
GATTTGGAAAATTGCCGCGATGCCTTTCACGGCATCAACGTTAAGCTCACCAAAGCCGGCGGATTGACACCGGGCTACCGGATGCTACGATGGGCCCGGGAAAAGGGTTTACAAACCATGGTGGGTTGTATGACCGAAAGCAGCGTAGGTATTTCGGCGGCTGCCCAAGTGGCGCCTTTGTGCCGCTTTGCCGACCTGGACGGCCCCTTGCTGATAACCAACGACCCGGCCCGGGGCGTGGAAATTACTCCGCAAGGAATTACCTATTCACAAGTAGCTGGCAATGGCGTGGAAATGATGGATTCGTTATAACCAATCGCTCCAAGGAATACGCAGTAAAATCAGTAGCAATGCCAAACTGTATAGCCAAACGATGCTCAGGAATTTACGGCGTGGATCCACCTGGAAATAGCTCCGGCGCAGTCCGTAGAGCACCAACAAAAGGCCCAAAAGGCCCATGAACGGATGTTCCAAAACAAGCAACCGGGAGTGGGCGTTTTTCATGTATTCGCCGAAATGGCCGTCGCGGATTCCGGTAAAATAATCGGAAGTAAACCAAGCAAGCAATCCCAAAATAATTTGAAAGCCGTAGATAATGGCGGCAAAAAGCGCCATGCGGAAATCGGTGCGCAGGTTATACATACGGCCTTTGAGCACGCCGGTCAAATGCTGAATAATCGTAAAAACCAACACAATCAACACAAATCCGGCCCAAACGCTGTGGAGGTATTTAATCATTGCGGCTGAAAATTTAGCGAAGCTATATTACGAAAAATTCTGCGGTTGAACGGTGGAGGTATTCCGGGCTATACAACGAAAAATGCGCAGGAGTGAATAACATTTAGGGTTATAGGACGAAAAACTTGGAAGATTTGATAGTTTTTATGGGTATAAGCAGAAAAAGTTTTCAAAAAAACCAAGGAAACCGGATTTGTATTTTTGGTTTCCTTGTTATATCTTTGTCCCCGAAATTCGTTTTACCAATGGACAAAACACGTCAACGTATCCTGGAAAAAGCCGCGGAACTATTTCGTTCTCACGGCATTAAGCACACAACAATGGATGATATTGCTTCGGCATTGGGTATGTCCAAAAAGACGCTTTATCATTATTTCGAAAACAAAACCACCCTGGTGCGAGAGGCCATCAAAGGAGTTTTCGATAACATTCAAAATGAAATACGGCAAATATGTAATGATATTACCGACCCCTACGAGCAATTTTTTTTCGTCAGGAAAGTGATGCAGGAAATGCTGCGGAACACCACCCATCATATGGCTTTTTACGAACTGCAAAAATGGTATCCCGAAGTGGCCGACGAACTCAAAAAACACAAGCTGAAAGCCATTATGGAATTTTTGTCGCAAAATCTGGCTTTGGGGCACAAGGCCGGTTACTACAAAAAATCCCTCGACGATGAATTTATCAAACATTTCTACTACGGCAATTCCCTGCTGATGATGAACCCCGAAGTTTACCCGCCCGAAAAATTCGAACGCGCGCGGGTGGGCCGGGAATTCCTGAAATTTTTCCTTACGGCCATTTCCACCAAAAAAGGCCGTGAACATCTTAAACGAATCGAACAAAAATATTCCTTATGAAAAAAACATATCATTTGCTGTTCCTGTTCTTTTTTGTCCTGACAGGAAACTACGGAAACGCGCAGGATACCCTGCGTGTCGGGCTTAACGATGCCGTGCAATACGCTTTGGAACACAATGCCAACACCTACAAGGCACAAAACGAAGTGCTCAAAGCCCGCCGCAAGGTTTGGGAAACCACGGCTATGGGATTTCCGCAAATCAACGGTTCGGTTTCCTATCAAAAAATGCTGGAAAAACCCGTTCAAATGATGCCGGCGCGTATATTTAACCCGCAAGCACCGGCCGACCAATACATTCCCGTTTCGTTCGGCACCGACCAAAGTGCCAAATGGGCCGTGCAACTGAATCAACTGATTTTCAACGGCTCCTACATCGTTGGCCTGTATTCGTCGCGCACCTACAAGAAAATTTCGGAAAATGCCCTGGTCAAAACCCGGCAAAAAGTGCGTGAACTCACCGTGCAGGCCTACGGCAATGCCCTATTCCAGGACGAATTCCTGCGGATTATGGACGATAACATCCAAGTGGTGGAACAAAACCTTTTCGAAATCCGGCAAATGTATCGGAACGGGCTGGTGGAACAAACCGATGTGGAACAATTGGAACTCACCCTGGCATCGCTACGCAACCAACGGGATTATTTGGAAAAAATGCGCCAGACGGTTTACGAGATGCTCAACTTTGTGCTGGGCCGCGACCCCGACGCACCCTTACAACTGACCGACAGTTTGCAGGACATCATCGATGCGTCCAAAGACCTCAAATTGCTGGACGCCTCCTTTGACCCCACCCAAACCATCGATTACCGCATTGCACAAAACAAGGTCAAGGCCGGGAAACTGCAAGTGCGCTTCCAGCAAAGCCAATTCCTGCCCCAAATCGTGGGTTTTGTTACCTACGGTAAAAACGCCTACAACAACGATTTTACGTTTTTCGATAAAGACCAGGCCTGGTATGAACAATCCATTCTGGGCATCAGCATCAACATTCCGCTTTTTAGCGGCTTGCAACGGATGAAAAAAGTGGGCCAAGCCCGCCTGGATTATCTCAACGCCCAAAAAGACCTGGAAACCCAAGCCCGCCAATTGCAAATCACCTATCAACGCTTGCGGAACGACTACGAACACAGTATCCGCCAATTGGAAACCGCACGCCAAAATCTGGCCCTGGCCGAAAAAATCGAACGCAAAGAACGCATCAAATACAAAGAAGGCGTGGGCAACAGTTTCCAACTCAACCAAGCCCGGATGCAACTCTATCAAATGCAACAAAAATACCTGCAATCCGTCCTGGATTTGCTTATCAAAAAAACACAATTGGAAAACCTGTTGGGAATAAATAATTAATGAAAAATACCTTGAAAACTATGAAAAATACATTGATTTCGATGAAAAATCGATTTTTAAGCGGAATAATTTGGGCCGGAATAATGATTTTTTCCGGCACGGTATTTACTTCGTGTCATCACAAGGACAATACGCCGGCCGACCCCAAAGCCCGCCGGGCGCAATTGATCAAACAAATCGACAGTTTGAAACGCGAATTGGTGCGGCTCGAAAAACAAATGCGCGACACTTCGGACGAGGATATTCCTTACATTGACACCGATACGGTGCAGCCGCAAAATTTTGTCAAATACATCGACCTGCAAGGAACGGTCAAAACCGACGGTAACATTCTGGTGGTGCCCGAATTCCAGGGCGAAGTGGTCAAGGTGTATAAAAAGGTAGGCGACCGTGTGCGCAAAGGCGAAGTGATTATGCGGATCGACGACGAAATTTTGCGCAACCAAATCGACGAAGTGCGCACCCAATACCGGCTGGCTCTTACGGCCTACGAACGTCAAAAACGGCTTTGGGACCAAAAAATCGGCTCCGAAATGGCCTACCTGCAAGCCCGGGCCAAAAAAGACGGGCTCTACAAAAAACTGCGCACGCTCAAATCACGTCTCCGTAAAGCCAAAGTAACTGCGCCCATTTCGGGAACCTTGGACGATATTATGGTCAAAGAAGGCGAAATGGCCGCCCCGGGGCGCCCCGTAGCGCGCATTGTGAATTTGGATAAAATTTATGCCGAAGCCGATGTGTCGGAAAAATACCTGACCAAGGTGCGCAAAGGAACATCCGTGCACATCCGTTTTCCCGAAATCGGCAAGGAAATGGACGGCAAAGTCGGTTACACGGGTAATTTTATTCATCCCAACAACCGCACCTTCAAGACCCGGGTGTATTTGGACAACAGCGACCAATTGCTCAAACCCAACCTCACGGCACATTTGCAAATCCTTGAACTCCAAAAAGACAGCGCCGTGGTGCTTCCTTTGGACTTGATTATGGAAGACCGCGCAGGAAATAACTATGTTTTTGTCCTGAAACCATCGGACAAACCGGACGTTTATACGGTCACAAAACGTATTATCCAAGTGGGCCCGTCCTACAACGGCCGGGCGATGATTGTCCAAGGGCTTAAACCGGGCGATTTGATAGCCCGGTTTGGCGCCCGTGGCCTTACCGACGGCGACCGTGTGCGTATTCGTAAACCTCAATCCGGCGCGTTATGAGCACTGACAAAAAGATTTTCAAGCGTTTCGGCCTGACCGATTGGGCCTTGAAAAACTACAATGCGGTCAAGGTCATCATTGCCATTATCGTTATCGGCGGTCTGTTTTCCTACATCGAAATGCCGCGCGAATCCTTTCCCGATGTGGCCGCACCCGAAGTGTTTGTCAGCACACCCTATCCGGGCAATTCGGCCGAAGATGTGGAAGAACTGATTACCCATCCCTTGGAATTGGAATTCAAAAAAATCCAAGGTGTGGACGAAATCAAGTCCACGTCCAAATCGGGCTTTTCGAGCATCGACATCAAATTTAAATTCGATGTAGACCCCGACAAGGCGCTGCAAGACGTCAAGGACAAAATCGACGACGTTACGGCCGACAAAGACTGGCCCGACGATGTGCCCTCGGATCCGAAAGCCATAAAATTGGATTTTTCGGAGATGAAACCCATTATGAACATCAACATTTCGGGCGATTATCCGGGCGACCGGCTCAAAAACATAGCCGAAGAACTCCAAGACCGTATCGAACAGTTGCCCCAAATTTCGGCTGCCGATATCCGCGGCGTTCAGGACAAGGAAGTAGAAGTGTCGGTGGACCTCAACGAAATGATCAGCCGCAACATATCGTTTCGCAGCATCGAAAATGCCATTAAAAACAACAACCTGAGCATTTCGGCCGGCGAAATCAAGGAAGGCGGCGTGCGCCGCAATGTGCGCGTGAGCGGTGATTTCGAAAACACCGATCAAATTGCCAATATCGTCATCCGCAAGGCCAAGGACAAAATCACCTACCTCAAAGATGTGGCCACCGTGCGTTTCAAACCCAAAGAAGCCGAAAGCTATGCCCGCGAATTCGGACATCCGGTGGTGATGCTCGACGTCAAAAAACAAAGCGGCGCTAACCAGTTGGAAGCCGCCGATGCCATTGCCAAAATCATCGAAGACGCCAAAAAAACTTTTATTCCCAAGGATGTGAGCGTTCACATCACCAACGACTTGTCCGACCGCACCCGCAAGCAGGTTTCCGACCTGGAAAACAGCATCATTATGGGTATGCTTTTTGTTGTTATGGTGTTGATGTTTTTCATGGGCTTCCGCAATGCTTTGTTTGTGGGCGTGGCCATTCCGCTTTCCATGTTTTTGTCGTTCCTCATACTGCATATGTTCGGCGTAACGCTCAACACCATGGTGCTTTTTGCCTTGGTTTTGGCCTTGGGTATGCTGGTGGACAACGGTATTGTGATTATCGAAAACATTTACCGCTACCGCGAAGAGGGCTTCGGTCCCTTGGAGTCGGCACGCTTTGCCGTGGGCGAAGTGGCTTGGCCCATTATCGGTTCCACTGCTACCACGGTGGTGGCTTTCTTGCCCTTGGCCTTTTGGCCGGGCATCATCGGTAATTTTATGCAATACCTGCCCATTACGCTGATGGTGGTGCTCAGTTCGTCGCTTTTTGTGGCTTTGGTGGTCAATCCGGTGTTGGCCCGGTTGTATATGAAAATGACCGATGCCGGCAAACCCCGCGAAAAATACATCCGTGAACTGATTATCTACGGACTTTTGTCCGTGGTGTTTTTCGCATTGGAATTTTTATTACCCGGTTTGTCAGTCAAATGGAAGCATTTGCTTAATGCCCTTGGACTTTGGTTTGCCTTGGTGGTGCTTTGGAAATGGGCCTATCGCACTTTTTTGGGAAGAACAATCGAATGGTTTCAAAATAATTTTCTGCCTTGGTTAGAGGATTATTACCGCCGCACGATTGAATTTGCTATCCGGGGCAGCCATGCCCAATGGATTTTTCTTTCCACCGTGGGCTTATTGATCTTCTCGGGACTGATGATGAAATTATTCCCGCTCAAAACCCAATTTTTCCCCAACACCGAACCCAATCAACTTTATGTTTACATTGAATTCCCCATAGGCACCGACATTGAAACGGTCAATGATTTTACCCAAAAAACCACCGAAAAGGTTCAAAAATACTTTCACGGCAAAAAATACGATTACCTGGTCCGCTCCATTGTGGAACAAGTGGGCGAAGGCACCGGCGACCCGCGCAGGGATTTTGTGGGAGGAAAAACGCCCAACCGGGCCAAGGTCATTATCGACTTCGAGGACTTCGACAACCGTAAAGGTGTAAGCACATCCGACATTATGAACGACCTGCGCAAACTCATACGCGGCTATGCCGGCATTAAAATATCGGTGGACAAAGACCAGCACAAACCGCCCACAGGATTACCTTTGGAATTAAAACTGATAGGTGACGATTATGATCAATTGCTCACCGAAGCCATCCGGGTCAAAAAATACATCGACGACGCCCATATTCCCGGCATCGAAGACCTGCAAATCGATGTGGACAAAAACAAGCCCGAACTGGAAATCCGCGTGGACAAAGAAAAAGCCGGCCGCTTGGGTATTTCCACCGCGCAAGTGGGCATGCAGTTGCGCACGGCCATCTATGGAAGCGAAGCCGATAGCTACAAATGGGGCGACGACGATTACCCCATCAATGTCCGCCTGGCCGACAAGTATCGCTACAACCGTAACCGCTTGCTCGACCAACGCATCGTTTATCGCGATCAGCAAACCGGAAAATTGGTCAGTGTGCCCCTTTCAACCGTGGCAAGCATGCAACCCAAATCCACGTTTAGCGCCATCAAACGTAAAGACCTGAAACGGGTGATTACGCTAGGTTCCAACGTTTTGGAAGGTTACAATGCCAACGAAATTGTTGCCCAAGTGAAAAAATTGATGAAAAACTACACCTTGCCACGCGGTATGCGCTACACCTTCGAAGGCGAGCAGAAAGAAATGAAAAAGAATATGGCTTTCCTTTCGCGTGCGTTGCTGATAGCCGTTTTGATGATTTTCCTGATTTTGGTTTTGCAATTCAATTCCATTTCCACACCCTTCATTATCATGATAACCGTGGTGTTGAGCATGATAGGCGTTTTGCTGGGACTGGTGATTACACGGGCCGAATTTTCGGTGATTATGACCATGATTGGCATCATTTCGCTGGCGGGCATTGTGGTAAACAACGCCATTGTGCTGTTGGACTACACCAACCTGACCATAGCGCGCAAAAAGGCCGAGGCCGGATTGGGCGACGAGGATAAACCACCTCTTTCTATGGTGCGCGAATCTATTGTAGAGGCCGGGAAAACCCGTTTGCGTCCGGTTTTGCTCACGGCCATCACCACCATTTTGGGCTTAATCCCGCTGGCTTTGGGTATGAACTTGGACTTTATCGGTTTGTTTGCCGAATTTAAGCCCGATTTCTATTTGGGCGGCGAAAATGTGGCCTTCTGGGGGCCTTTGGCCCGTGCGGTAATTTACGGACTGACCTTTGCCACCTTCCTGACGCTGGTGGTGGTGCCGTCGATCTACTTCATTTTCCTTAAAATGACCCGTCAAGTGGCGCGTGAACAAGTAGAAACGGGAGTGTAGGCACGAATAAACTTTAAACCGGAACGCCGGAGCGATTATCATGCTCCGGCGTTTTTTGTAAGCTCGCCAAAAAAACCGTCAAACAAAAAAACCGCCCTAGCATTCAAGGCGGTTTCCGTTGTAGCGGAGGCAGGACTCGAACCTGCGACCTTCGGGTTATGAGCCCGACGAGCTACCTACTGCTCTACTCCGCGGTTTTGCGATGCAAATATACAACAAAAACTATTAGGTGTCAAGATCGGTCGAAAAAACGCTCTTGCTCGTCGCGCCTTTTGCGTCCGAAGTAAGATTTCCAAACGCTTTCCATCCAGCAGGCGATGCAAAAATCCAACATCACTTCCGACAAAACAGCCGCCAAAAACACCACTGCCACTACACGTGCAGTCGTAAGTGCGCCGGTCCATATCAACAGGGCTACACTAACCGAAAACAACATGCCCACACGTGCGGCAAATTGCTTGGTCGAAGCGTCGATTTCACGCGGTTTTACCTGCAAAAAATCCAAAACCAAGCCCAAAGCACGACAAAGTGGACTGTAACGGACGCCAAACAGCACGCGGATACTGAAATCCACGGCCAACACATACATAGGAACACGCCAATCGGCCAGCAAAAACATCATCAGCAGAGCCGCCACAACGGTGCTGTAAAACTTGATCAAATAAACATTGACACGCTTGTAATTTACCGGACATGCTTGTTGGTTCATAACAGATGATTTTGGATACAAAGTTACAAAAATTATCCAACTATGTAATGTATGTTACTTTATGTTATTTTAGACGCTCCTAAACCCATCTGCGGAGGTTTGACAAGTTATGCGGCTTCACAAGCCGTCAGGGCGCCGGCGGCGGAATGAAAATTCCGCTGCCGGCGGCGCAAAAGTTTCGGGTTTATTACATTCTTTGGTTCAAAGCCAGAGGCGGGGATTTTGCCGACAAATTTCCGTGAGTTTTGCGCCGCCGGCCCCGCGCTTACGCGCGGCGCCGGCGCTCCTTGTCTTGTTTCGCGGCTTCGGAAACCTGCGGCTTCCAATGACCAACGCCACAGGCCGCGCCTTGTTTCCCTGCGCAACTCCGCAAGCCGGCAGGCCGTCGCTGCGCTCCTGCCTTTGTCTTGCTTCGCAGCTCCGGGAGCCCTCACACTTCGCCTGCGGCTACGCGTTGGTCTCCCTTCGCGCCCCTCGCAGCCCTTGGCCGCTGCTACGCAGCGGACCCGGTCTGCTCGGGAAGTCGCCGGGACGGCCCGGCCGGCCCGGCTCTATGTCGCCTCGCTTCGTTTGCGCTCGCTCGGCGGCGGTCTCCGCGGGCGGGATTTTTATTATCCTTCAATGTTTACAGTAGGAGATCGATGTCATTCCGACAAAGTTTTCCCGAACGCTAGCGAGGCAAAACGCCAGCTTGTCCCGCACCGAAGGTCGGGAAGGAATCTCATTTTGGATTGGACAATAGGAACTTAATATTCCGTCCCGAATGGAGTATCCGTGAAGAGATTTCTCCTCACTACGTTCGTCGAAATCACACTTTCCTTCAATATTTACAATAGGACGTTAATCATAAACCCGAATGTTTCAACCGAAGCCGGATGTTCCATTGTGGACGCGCGATTTATCGCGCGCATCTTATTATCGCGCCAGGGATGGGAGCGGTTATGAGCCGCCGGCGGTGCCGATGGTTTTCCGCCTGGCGGAGGCGACCAGTAGGAAGCCCCACGCACGGGCGGGCGCGGGCGCGCGGCACGCGCGCCCGCGCAAAACCACGGCATCCGCCAAGGCGAATTTGAGCGGACAGCCCGGCCGCAGGGGCGAGCGGAGCAAGTCCCGCCTCGTGAAGGCGTTGCGGTGCGAACGAAAGTGAAGCCATGCAACCTGCCTGAACGAGAGCGGGAGGCGAGCGTAGCGAGTCCCGCCTCATGAATGCGCCGCAATGCGAACAAAGTGAAGCAGTGCGGCTTAGCGTTGCAGCAAGCATAAAATGATCACACCAAGTTTTGTTCTTTTTGCCGATAACGGCATTGCCCATCCTTGCCATAGCTACGGCTATGCCTTCGGATTGTCTGCTTTGTTCTCGACAAAAATAACTTCAACTTTTCCGACATTTTACGCTTGCTGCAATGCTGCATGAATGAGGGCGGGGCGCCCAAAACCTATTTATCCCGCTCCTAATAACGCAAGCGCCAAGGAAACATCCGAAACTGATATTTTTCAGTTTTTCATCAAAATAATGTCATAATTTACACGGGATAAAAAATGTGATATTATGAACAAGGAAAAACGCGTGTATGTGTTTACTTCGCAACGGGTGGACGGGGATGCCACCATGCGTAATTTGTTGGGTGGTAAAGGGGCCAACCTGGCCGAAATGCGCCGCATCGGCGTGCCGGTGCCGCCGGGTTTTACCATCACCACCGACGTAAGTACCGAATACGAAAAACTGGGCCGCGATAAAATTATCGAATTGCTTCGCCCCGAAGTGGAAGAAGCCATCCGGATGATTGAACAAGACATGGGCGCACGTTTCGGCGACCCCGAAAATCCGCTGTTGTTGTCGGTGCGCTCGGGTGCGCGTGTGTCCATGCCCGGCATGATGGATACGGTGCTCAACCTGGGACTGAACGACCAAACCGTGGAAGGCCTGGCCCGCAAAACCGGTAACGAACGCTTTGCCTGGGATTCATACCGTCGATTTGTACAAATGTTTGGCGATGTGGTGTTGGGTATGAAACCCGAATCCAAGGAAGACATCGACCCTTTTGAAGCCATCATGGACCGGCTCAAAGAAGAAAAGGGCTACACCTCCGACACCGACATGACCACCGATGACCTCAAATACCTGGTCAAGGCCTTCAAGCAAGCCATCAAAGACCAAACCGGCAAAGATTTTCCCGACGACCCTTGGGAACAACTCTGGGAAGCCATCCTGGCCGTGTTCCGTAGCTGGAACAACGAACGCGCCATCACCTATCGTGAGCTTAACGGCATTCCGCACGACTGGGGTACGGCCGTGAATGTACAAGCCATGGTATTCGGCAATATGGGCGATCATTCGGCCACCGGCGTGGCCTTTACGCGCGATGCCGCCACGGGCGAAAAAATCTTTAACGGCGAATACCTGATTAACGCCCAAGGCGAAGATGTGGTGGCCGGTGTGCGTACGCCGCAGCAAATCACCCTCGAAGGTTCGCGACGCTGGGCCCGCCTGCAAGGGATTAGCGAAGAAGAACGAAAGGCCAAATATCCTTCGCTCGAGGAAACCATGCCCGAACTCTACAAGCAACTTTACGACATCCAACACCGGCTGGAACAACACTACCGCGATATGCAGGACTTGGAGTTTACCATCCAGGAAGGCAAACTGTGGCTCCTGCAAACCCGCAACGGCAAGCGTACCGGTATGGCCATGGTCAAAATTGCCATGGACATGCTCGACGAAGGCCTGATTAGCGAAGAAGAAGCCCTGTTGCGCGTGGACCCCGAAAAACTGAACGAACTCCTCCATCCGGTGTTCAACCGCGACAAAATGAGCCAAGCCCGTGTGATTACCAAGGGCTTGCCCGCTTCTCCGGGTGCGGCCACGGGCAAAATCGTATTCTTTGCCGATGAGGCCGAAAAACTGGCCGCCCAAGGCGAAGACGTTATCCTGGTGCGCATCGAAACTTCGCCCGAAGACCTGGCGGGCATGCATGCAGCCAACGGCATCCTGACCGCCCGCGGCGGAATGACTTCGCATGCGGCCGTAGTGGCCCGCGGTATGGGTAAAACCTGTGTGGCCGGCGCCGGCGAATTGGACATTGATTACAAAGCCCGTACCATCCGGGTGGGTGATATTGCGCTCAAAGAAGGCGACTGGATTTCGCTCAACGGCTCCACCGGCGAAGTCTTCGAAGGTAAAATCGAAACGGTGGACCCCGAACTGGACGCCGCCTTTGCCCGGCTGATGGAACTGGCCGACAAACACGCCCGCATGTATGTGCGCACCAATGCCGACACGCCGCACGATGCTTCGGTGGCGCGTAAATTCGGCGCCAAAGGAATCGGACTTTGCCGTACCGAACACATGTTCTTCGAAGGCGACAAAATCATTGCCATGCGCGAAATGATCCTGGCCGAAGACGAAACCGGTCGCCGAAAGGCCCTGGACAAACTCCTGCCCATGCAACGGGCCGATTTCGAAGGCATATTCGAAGCCATGCAGGGTTATCCGGTAACGGTCCGGCTACTCGACCCGCCGCTGCACGAATTTGTTCCGCACGACGAAGAAGGCCAACGCGAAATGGCCGAAGCCATGGGTGTGAGCGTTGATGAGATCAAACGAAAAGTGGAAGAACTTTCCGAATTCAACCCCATGCTGGGCCACCGCGGCTGCCGATTGGGCAACACCTATCCCGAAATTACCGAAATGCAAACCCGCGCCATCCTCGAAGCCGCCCTCAACCTGCGCAAGCGCGGCATCGATGCGCGCCCCGAAATTATGGTGCCCTTGGTGAGCATGAAATCCGAAATGGAAATGCAACGCCAAATCATTGAACAAACCGCCCGCAAGGTGTTCGACGAATACGGCGTGGAAATCGATTACAAAATCGGTACCATGATCGAAATTCCACGGGCCGCCGTTACGGCCAACGAAATTGCCGGTCCGGCCGAGTTTTTCTCCTTCGGCACCAACGACCTCACGCAAATGACCTTCGGATTTTCGCGCGACGATGCCGGCAAATTCCTGAAAATCTACAAGGAAAAAGGTCTGCTCAAATCCGACCCCTTCGAAAAATTGGACCAAGAGGGCGTGGGACAATTGGTGGAAACGGCCGTACGCAAGGGCAAACAAACCCGCCCCGATATTTCGCTGGGCATTTGCGGCGAACACGGCGGCGAACCCACTTCTATCGATTTCTTCGACCGCGTAGGGCTGCACTATGTTAGCTGTTCGCCTTTCCGTGTGCCCATTGCCCGCTTGGCGGCCGCACAAGCCACCATCCGGCACAAAAAACAATGAAACCCACGGCATATAAAGCACCGGCTCCGCTAAAACAGGGCGACAAGATTTGCCTTGTCGCCCCGGCCGGAGCGCTGGCCGAAACCGCCGTTATCGACAGGGCGGTGCGCCTGCTCCAAAGCCGGGGTTTCCGGACGCAGGTGGCGCCGCAGGCCTACCGGCAATGGGGAAGTTTGGCCGGCTCCGACCACGAGCGGCTTCAAGCCATGCAAGCCGCCTTGGACGACCCCGAGTGCCGGATGATTTGGGCCCTGCGCGGCGGCTACGGAAGCATCCGTATTATTGACCGCTTGGACTGGACGGGATTCCGCAACAATCCCAAATGGATTGCGGGCTTTTCGGACATCACGGTTTTCCATGTGTGGCTCCATCGATTGGGCTATCAATCCGTTCATTCGTGGATGCCCGTAAATTTGGATGAGGACCAACCGGAAAGGGTCCGCAAGCATCTTTTTGATTTGCTTTCCGGCAAACCGGTGCCGGTTGATTTCCCGCACGACAGCATGAACCTGCGCCCGCAGGAAACCCAAGGCATCCTCACCGGCGGCAATTTGGCCACCCTGGTTTCTATGTGTGAAACGGGCTTTGATTTCCGTGGAAAAATTCTGTTCCTGGAAGATGTGGGCGAACATCTCTATGCCGTTGACCGCTTGTTGCACAGCTTGGAACATGCCGGCGGACTGAATGATTTGGCCGGGCTGCTTGTAGGACGATTTACCGACATCCGGCACGACGACCCGCCTTTCCCGCTTACGGTCAAGCAAATTATAGGCGAATTGGCCGTCACTAAGGACTATCCCGTCTTTTTCGGCTTCCCTGCCGGACATATACCCGAAAACGAACCCATGATTTTGGGTGCGGAATATGGCATAAGCCGGCACAAAGGCGGGTGGCGTTTCCAAAAGGCCTAAAATTCCTTAACTTCGTAGCCAAACGCCGTATTATGCCAAGTATCAACTGCCGTGGCCGTTTGATGGATTTCGAGCGCCCGCGCATTATGGGCATCTTAAATGTAACGCCCGATTCGTTTTTTGCCGGCAGCCGGGTGGCGGCCGAAAAAGATTTGCTGGAACGCGCCGAACAAATGGTTAATCAAGGTGTGGACATCCTGGATGTGGGCGGCTATTCCTCACGTCCGGGTGCGCCGCGGGTGGACGAAACCGAAGAACGCCGCCGCTTGATTCCGGCCATCCGAAGCTTGCACAAGCATTTTCCCGGCGTCCCCCTTTCGGCCGACACTTTCCGCAGCCCCATCGCCCGCGAAGCCGTTGAAGTCGGCGCTTGTATGATCAACGATATTTCGGCCGGCAATTTGGACAGCAACATGTTTGCCACCGTAGCCCGATTGCAGGTGCCCTACGTGTTGATGCACATGAAAGGCACGCCCCAAACCATGCAACTGAATCCCGAATACGACGACGTGATTATGGAAATCAACCGCTTTTTGGCCCGCAAAATCAGGGAATTGCACAAGTTGCACGTGAACGACATCATCGTGGATCCGGGTTTTGGATTCGGCAAAACGCTTGACGATAACTACCGTATACTCAAACATTTGGACACTTTCCTGTGGCACGACAAAATCCTTATGGTGGGCATTTCGCGCAAGTCCATGCTGTTCAAACTCCTGGGCGGAACACCCGGCGACATGCTCAACGCCAGCACGGCCGTACACATGATTGCCTTACAAAAAGGCGCCCGCTTGCTCCGGGTTCACGACGTAGGCCCTGCCCGCGAGGCGGTGGACATTTTTATGCAAATGCAGCGAGTATAAGTTGGGTTAATTTTTATGAGGGCGCCCGGCTGCCGGCGTTCGGGGCGCCGCCGGCGGCGCCTCAGCCGTCGTTTCGCGATGACGGAGCACGCTCGCGCCGGCTGTTCCTCACGCGGCAGCCGCCGGGCTGTCCGCTTATATTCGCCTCGCCGCGCTCTTGGCCTGCAAAACACGCCGGTCGCGGCTTCCCGCTGTCAGTCACGCCGGCGTGGCAGGCCGGCGGCGCGGCATCGGCTCATACCGCTTCCATCCCTGGCGCGATAATAAGGTGCGCGCGATAAATCGCGCGTCCACAATGGGACATCCGGCCTTGATTGATACATCCAGGTTTATGATTAATGTCCTACTGCAAACATTGAAGGCGAAACCGCCCGCGGGTTCGCCGCCTCCCGAGGAGACCGAAGGGCTCCGAGGGCTGCGGAGGGAGACGCCGAGGAAACCGAAGGGTTCCGAGGCCGCGAAGCAAGACCAACGGCAAAGCGAAGCGGAGCTGGGGGCTTGCGGAGCTTGTCCCGCACATTGCGTAGCAATGTCGGGAGCTGCGAAGTGAAACGCCGCAAGGCGGTTCACGAAGCGCCGGAGCGAGACCGTCAGGGCTCGCGGAGGGCGGAACAAGACAAGGGGCGCCGGCGCCGCGCGTCAGCGCGGAGCCGGCGGCGCAACTAAAAGATGGAATTTTCCGGTTGAGACATTAAATAACGGCTTATCCGGTATGGAAAACGTTTGCCGTCAAAAACTTTGCGCCGCCGGCAGCGGAATGTTCATTCCGCCGCCGGCGCCCCGAAGGCTTGTGGAGCCGTGGAGCAAGACCCGCAGGGGCTTGCGGAACCGCGCAGGCAGACCGCAGGGCTGCCGGAGCGCCACAACAACACAAAACAAAACCGCCCGGCAAAACACCGGACGGCTTGTCGTATTTCCAATATTTCCGCTATTACAGGTGGGAGAATATTTGCAGGCGTTCCCAACGTGCATTGACCTCTTCCTGGGCCATTTCCAGGAGTTGTTTGGCGTTGTCGGGATTCTCCTTGATGAGCCGTGCAAAGCGGGCTTCCTTGTAGATGAAGTCCGAAAGCGGAATTTCGGGCGCCTTGCTGTCGAGCGAGAAGCGTTTGCCCGCAGGTTTTTCGGGATTGTAGCGGAACAAAGGCCAATAACCTGACTTGACGGCCAGTTGTTGATGGAACGCGCCGTCTTCCATTCCATAGCCGTGTTCGATACAGTGCGAGTAGGCAATGATGATGGACGGTCCGTCGTATTCGGCCGCTTCCTTGATGGCCCGGAGGGCTTGCTGTTCCTTGGCGCCGATAGCGATTTGGGCCACATACACATTGCCGTAGGCAATGGCTTGCAACGCCAGGTCTTTTTTGGGCGTACGCTTACCGGCTACGGCAAACTTGGCACTGGCACCCAATGGCGTGGCCTTGGAGGCCTGCCCGCCGGTGTTGGAATAAACTTCGGTGTCGAGCACCAGCACGTTGATGTTTTCGCCGGAAGCCAAAGCGTGATCCAATCCGCCGTAACCGATGTCGTAGGCCCAGCCGTCGCCACCCACAATCCAAACGTATTTCTTACGCAGGTAGTCGGCTAGTACCATAAGCCGTTTGGCATCGGGATTGTCCACGCCTTGCAGGGCGGCACGCACGGCCTTGATGTTGTGGAGTTGTTGTTCTTTTTCTTCCTCGTTGCTTTCGGGGTTGTTCAGGATGGCTTGCACAAGGTCGGAACCCACGTAGTCTTCGAGGCGTTTGAGCAGGTCGTAGGCCTCACGTTGTTTGGCGTTGAGTGCCAGGCGCATACCCAAGCCGTATTCGGCGTTGTCTTCGAACAGCGAGTTGGCCCAGGCCGGCCCTTGACCCAAAGCGTTGGTGGTGTAGGGCGTGGTGGGCAAGTTTCCGCCGTAGATAGACGAACAACCGGTGGCGTTGGCAATCAAACTGCTGTCGCCGTAGAGTTGGGTAACCATACGAATGTAGGGCGTTTCGCCACAACCGGGGCAAGCACCGGAATATTCAAACAACGGTTGGAGGAATTCCACGTTTTTGATGGTGGAAAGTTTGAGTTTTTTGCGGTCGTACCAGGGCAGTTCCACAAAGAAATCCCAGAAGGGCTCTTCAACCGGTTGTACTTCGAGGCGCGGGTGCATATTGATGGCCTTGAAACCTTCGGTTTCCTTGCTTTCGGCCGGACAAACTTCAACACACAACTGACAACCGGTACAGTGCACCGGATCCACTTGCAATACGTAGGTGTCCACACCCTCGTAGCGACCTTTGACGGGCACCGAACGGAATCCTTCGGGTGCACCTTCCAAGTCTTCTTGCTTAACGATTTTGGCACGAATGGCCGAGTGCGGACATATTTCCACACACTTGTTACATTGCGTACACAGGTTTACGTCGTCCCACACAGGCACAAAATCGGCAATGTTTTGCCGTTCGTATTTGGCCGTGCCCAACGGGAAGGTGCCATCGGGTTCAAAGGCACTTACGGGCAAGCTGTCGCCTTCGCCGGCATAGATTTTTCCGAGTACGTTTTTGACGTATTCGGGTGCGCGCGGATCCATCACGGGCTCAAAATCGCGCGTGGACGTTACTTGCGAAGGATAATCCACCCTTTGGAGGAATTCCAAGGATTTGTCCACGGCATTAAAGTTCATTTGAACAATATGGTCGCCTTTGTGGGAGTAGGATTTGACAATGGCGTTTTTGATTTTTTGGATGGCTTCGTCTTGCGGCAGTACGCCCGAAATGGCAAAGAAAGCCGTTTGCAACACCGTGTTGATGCGGCGGCCCAATTTGGCTTCGTAGGCCACCTTGGAGGCATCGATTACGTAGAATTGCAATTGTTTGTCGATAATGGTTTGTTGAACGTCTTTGGGTAATTGGTCCCAAATTTTGTCCTTATCGAACGGCGAGTTCAGGAGCAACACGCCGCCTTTTTTGACCTTGGCGGCCAAGTTGAATTTTTGGATAAAATCGAATTGATGCACGCCCACAAATTCGGCTTCGTCGATCAGGTAGGTGGAGCGAATGGGATCGGGCCCGAAACGCAGGTGCGACACGGTGCGGGCTCCGGCTTTTTTGGAGTCGTAAACAAAATAGCCCTGAACGTAATTGTCGGTGGTTTCGCCGATGATTTTGATGGAGTTTTTGTTGGCGCTCACCGTGCCGTCGGAACCGAGGCCGTAGAACATAAAGGCCTTGGCCCGGGTTTGGATTTTGAAATCCGGGTCGATGTCCAGGTTGGTATGCGTTACGTCGTCGATGATGCCCACCGTAAAGTGGTTCTTGGGCGCATCCTTGGTCAGTTCGTCGAAAATACCTTTGACCATTTGGGGATTAAATTCCTTGGACGAAAGTCCGTAACGTCCGCCCACGATTTTGGGCATCGGGCGACCCGATTCCACGAAGGCATTGACCGTGTCCAGATAGAGCGGTTCGCCAATGGAACCGGACTCCTTGGTGCGGTCGAGCACGGCGATTTTTTTGACCGTTTGGGGAATGGCATCCACAAAATCTTTGACCGAGAACGGGCGGTAGAGTCGAACAACCAGGACGCCCACTTTTTCGCCGCGTTTGTTCAATTCTTCCACGGTTTCGATGGCGGCGCCGGCGCCGGATCCCATCAGGATGATGATGCGTTCGGCATCGGGAGCGCCGTAGTATTGGTAGAGTTCGTAACGGCGACCGGTAAGTTCGTAGAATTTGTCAAAAACTTCCTTGACAATTTCAGGGGTTTTGAGGTAGTAGGGATTGGCGCGTTCGCGGTTTTGGAAAAATACGTCGGGATTTTGCGACGAACCGCGCAGCTTGGGCGCATCGGGGTCCAAGGAGCGTTTTTTGAAGGCCATAATGTCGTCTTCGGGCATCATTTCCTTCAAAATCTCGTCGGGAATGGCGTCGATTTTTTGAATTTCGTGCGAGGTGCGGAACCCGTCGAAAACGTTCAGGAAAGGCACGC
This sequence comes from Flavobacteriales bacterium, assembly GCA_027023475.1. GTDB lineage: Bacteria > Bacteroidota > Bacteroidia > Flavobacteriales > Flavobacteriaceae > JAADED01. The sequence goes on along the minus strand of JALVVJ010000119.1, from coordinate 15,368 downwards.
GCGAACGCAAGGACGCCACCTGGGCCAGCAAGGCGAAATCCTGGGCTTCTTGCACCGAGGAGCCGAACAGCATACCCCAACCGGTTTGACGGGTGGCCATCACATCGGAATGGTCGCCGAAAATGGACAGGGCGTGCGTGGCCACCGTGCGGGCGGCAATATGGAAAACCGTAGGCAGAAGTTCGCCTGCGATTTTATACATGTTCGGAATCATCAGCAAAAGTCCTTGCGAGGCCGTAAAGGTGGTTGTCAAAGCCCCGCCCTGCAAGGAACCGTGCACGGCACCCGAGGCACCGCCTTCGCTTTGCATTTCGATAATGCGCGGCACTTGACCCCAAATATTTTTATGCCCTCTGGCACTCAACGCATCGGCGTGTTCACCCATGGGCGACGAAGGTGTAATCGGATAAATGGCACACACTTCGTTGATTTTATGGGCAACCCGCGCCACGGCTTCGTTGGCGTCGCCGATAAACTTGGGAAATTGTTTCATAATAATAAGTTTTTGTCGATTGATTATCCTGCCAAATGTAACAAGATTAAACGAAAAAAAAATGATTTTGGGACGAAAAAATCAAACCGGTGATACAGGGTTTAATCATCCTGTAAAAATAAAGCCCGGGAAAAATCCGGGCGATAGGAAAGTTTTTATTTATCCGATTGAATATTATGCCCTTACGGGTCTATTTAAAATCAAATCCAGAAACAAATTGATTTTGTCTTTGAGTTGTTTGCGATGAATGATTTGATCCAGGAATCCGTGTTCGAGCACAAATTCCGAACGTTGAAAACCTTCGGGCAAATCCTTACCGGTGGCTTCCTTGATTACGCGCGGCCCCGCAAAGCCAATAAGCGCATTGGGTTCGGCAATATTAATATCGCCCAGCATGGCAAAAGATGCCGTAACACCGCCTGTTGTGGGGTCGGTAAGCAAAGCGATATAAGGCACGCTGGCCTTTTGCATTCGTGCCACACCGGCCGAAGTTTTGACCAATTGCATCAACGATATGGCCGCTTCCTGCATCCGTGCCCCGCCCGATTTGGCAATGACCAAAAGCGGAATTTTGTGTTCGGCGGCATAGTCCATGGCGCGCATAATTTTTTCGCCCACCACCGAGCCCATCGAACCGCCGATAAAGCTGAAATCCATGGCGGCAATGAGCAAATCCTCGCCTTTGGATTTGCCGCGTGCCACCCGGACCGCATCGTGAAGGCCTGTTTTTTCTTTGGCCTCTTTGAGCCGTTGGGTGTAGGGCTTCAAATCTTCGAATTTGAGCGGGTCTTTGGACTCCATTTTGGGCCAAAGTTCTTCGAACTCGCCATCATCGAACAAAATGTCGAAATATTCCTTGCTGCCGATGCGCAGATGGAAATCGTCTTCGGGACTCACATACAGGTTTTCGATCAATTCGGTGCGTTCCACGATTTTTCCCGAAGGGGTTTTATACCACAGACCTTTGGGAATATCCTTTTTTTCGGTCGAAGGGGTTTGAATCCCTTTGATTTTTCGTTTGAACCAGGACATAAGCGTTTATTTTTCGATACGGATGCCGTGAATATCGGGAATATCGCGCAAATCCTCAAAGGCACGTGTCAGTCGTTGAACAAAGGTTTTTTCGCCTTCGCGGAGCCATTTGCGCGGGTCGTAATATTTTTTGTTCGGTTTGTCATCGCCTTCGGGATTACCGATTTGGCTTTGCAAATAATCCCAGTATTTACGGAAGTATTCCCTTACCCCTTCCATGAAGGCATATTGCGTGTCGGTGTCGATGTTCATTTTAATCACTCCGTAGGAAATGGCTTTGCGAATATCTTCCAAATCCGAGCCCGAACCGCCATGGAAAACAAAATTGACGGGTTTGGGATCGTCGAGTCCGAATTTTTGGCGGATATATTCCTGGGAATTTTTCAAAATTTCGGGGCGCAGAATCACGTTACCCGGTTTGTACACCCCGTGCACGTTACCGAATGCCGCGGCAATGGTAAAGTAATCCGATATTTTTTTCAATTCCTCATAGGCATAGGCCACTTCTTCGGGTTGGGTGTAGAGCCGGCGGTTGTCCACGCCGGTATTATCCACGCCGTCTTCTTCGCCACCCGTAATACCCAGTTCGATTTCCAAAAACATGTCCAGGGCCGAAAGTTCTTGTAAATATTGCTTGCTGATTTCCACATTTTCGTCCAAGGGTTCTTCCGACAGGTCGAGCATGTGGGAGCTAAAAAGCGGCTTACCGTGTTTTTCGTAGAATTTTTTTCCGAAAGCAATCATGCCGTCCACCCAAGGTAGCAATTTTTTTGCCGCGTGGTCGGTGTGGATAATCACCGGAATGCCATAAAGCTCGGCCAACTTATGAATATGGATGGCTCCGGTAACGGCACCCATCACGGCCGCTTGTTGTCCGGTATTGTCCAAACCCTTGCCTGCATTGAAATAAGCGCCGCCATTGGAAAATTGAATAATTACGGGCGATTGCAGTTTCATGGCCGTTTCCATGGCCGCATTGATGCTATTGGAGCCCACCACGTTGACGGCGGGCAAGGCAAATTCTTTTTCTTTGGCGTAGGCAAAAAGTTCTTTGAGTTGTTGGCCGTAAACCAAGCCGGGTTTAAGCGTGAACATAGCAAAGGATTTTTCTACGGGTAAAGATAGGAAAATTTACGGCAATGGAACGGAAAAATTCCGGTTTGCAATTGCAGGATTAACAATAGTGAGTTGAATACATTACATTAATAAAACCTAAAATTTCCGCTTCACCAATAACCACACCACCAAGGGTGCTCCCAGCAATGAAGTAATGCTATTGACCGGAAGCACCCCTTCGGAACCGGGCAACTGACTGAGTAAGTCGGCCGTGAGCATCAAAATACCTCCCAGGAGGAATGCCCCGGGCAAAGCCGCGGCATGCAACCGGGAACCCGTAAGCAAAAAAGCCGCATGCGGAACCATTAAACCCACAAAAGCAATGGGTCCTACCAAGGCGGTAATCACTCCGGACAAAAGTCCCGATATGATGACAATAAAACGATGCAAACCAAACACGGAATACCCCGCCGAGCTCACATATTCGTCGCCCAGAAGCAACAAATCCATTCGCTCGCGCCAATGCCAAACTGCTGCATAGGACACTATGATTAAAACCCACAATATGGCTATATGAGATGCTTGCAAATGCCCCAAATTACCCATGCTCCAAAAAACGAACTTTTGCAGATCACGGGCCGGCGCCCAAAATTGTAGCAAACTGAGCAGGGCACCCGAAAAAAGTCCGATCATCAAACCAGCGATTAACAAGGTAACCACGCTACGCGTGCGGTAGTATAACCACAAGTCGGCCAACAGCACCGCCGAAGCACCCAAAGCGGCCGCTATGGGGGCGCCCCATTCCACTGTCCACTGCAAACCCGTAGCCGCACCTGCCAGAATCCAAATACCCACCATAAGTCCCGCTCCGCCACTCATGCCCAACACATAGGGGCCGGCAATGGGATTGCGAAACATGCTTTGCATCAACAGCCCGGCCAAGCCCAAACCCGAGCCCACCGCCCAGGCCGTAAGTGCTTTGGGTATGCGGAATTGCCATAGCACCGTCCGGCTTACGCTTTCTTCGCCTCCGGCAAGGGCTTGCCACCAGGTGTTCCAGTCCATAGACAATGACCCCCAACGCAAGTCGGCCACAAGGGCCAATACCAAAGCGGTGGTCAATAAAAACCATAAAGCACGGCTTCCTGCGGATTTCATCACGGAACAAAGATAACAAGCTTTCGGGTATAAATTTTTCTGATAGTAATATTGTGATAACCGATTTTAATCTTCTGAAAATCATTGTATTATGACCTATTTTTGCTTTGAATTCCAAAAACAAACACCATGAAAAACAATGACATGATTACCCAAAAGCTCAACGCTCATTTGGCCGATTACCAAATGTTTTATCAAAACCTACGCGGATTTCATTGGAACATTCGCGGCAAGCACTTCTTTGAACTCCATACGTTGTTCGAACAATGGTATGACGAAGCCGCCGGACGGATTGACGAAATTGCCGAGCGCATCCTGATGATCGGTGGACAACCACTGCACACATTTGCCGGTTATGTGGAAACGGCCCGTATTTCCGCCTACGAAAACACCGTTGAAGCCACTGCGGTCATGCGTGCTGTTTCGGAAATGCTCCAAGAACTTTTGGCCAATGAGCTGGACTTGCTCAAAACCGCCGCAGATGCCGGCGACGAAGGCACCGTGGCCCTGATGAGCGAACTCATTGCCGGACACGAAAAAATGCTTTGGATGACTCGGGCTTGGCTGTCGGAATAACAGGCGCGCACAGGCCAACGAAAAGGATACCGGTTATGGTGTCCTTTTTTTGTTTTTTTACAATAATTTTTTGATGCAAATACCATTCATGATTTCCGCGGGATGGGAATTAGGAGAAAAATATCCGCGCCAGCGGGCGCAGCGGTTACGGGCCGGCCGCGCGCCCGAGCATTTCCCGCGGGCGGCGGCTGACAGCGGGAAGCCCTACGCACCGCGGCCCCGAAATGCCGGTGCGGGCGGCCGGGCCGTTTGAGCGGAGCACGCGGCGGGCGCCACGTGAACGCCGGCGGGTGCAAAAGCGCTCCGCCGTCTTGAAGCAACCGCCGATGCGTGAACGTGAGCGGCCGGGCGCCCATATCGAAAAATCATTGGCCGTTGCAAGGATTATGCGTATTTTTACCCAAAATCAATACCAAAGAACTATGGCACAAACTGTGGATATTAGCAAAGTGTTGGAACGCCTGGGCATCAAAGACCTGAATCCCGGCGTGTCCACCGGAACCCGTTGGTATGACACCGACGGAAAAATCAGCGCGTCCTACTCGCCCGTGGACGGCAAAAAAATAGCCGAAGTGAAAACGGCCACCCTGGACGATTATGAAATGGTGGTGCAAAAATCGGTGGAAGCATTCCGCCAATGGCGTAAAGTGCCGGCGCCCGTGCGAGCCGAAGTGGTGCGGCAAATCGGGCTTAAATTGCGTGAATACAAAGACGATTTGGGGGCCTTGGTAACCTACGAAATGGGTAAAATCCTGGTGGAAGGCAAAGGTGAGGTGCAGGAAATGATCGACATCTGTGATTTTGCCGTGGGCCAAGCACGCACCATGAACGGCGTAAGTTTGCAATCGGAACGTCCCGAACACCGGCTTTTCGAACAATATCAACCGCTGGGGCCCGTGGGCATCATCACATCGTTTAACTTTCCGGTGGCCGTGTGGGCCTGGAACACCGCCCTGGCCATTACGGCCGGCGATACGGTGATTTGGAAACCTTCGTCGAAAACACCGCTTACGGCCATTGCCACGCACAATATCATTCAATCGGTTTTGGAGGAAAACAACGTGCCCGAAGGGGTGTTTAACCTGGTGATTGCCCGCTCGTCGGTAATGGGCGACAACTTCCTTTCCGACAAACGGATTCCGCTTATTTCCATGACCGGCTCCATTGCCACCGGACGCCATGTGGCCGAAGTGGTGGGCAAACGGTTGGGCAAAACCATCCTGGAATTGGGTGGTAACAACGCCGTGATTATTACGCCCAACTCCAACCAAAATTTGGCGCTTATGTCCACGGTGTTCGGCACGGTGGGCACGGCCGGCCAACGTTGCACCAGCACGCGCCGCATCATTTTGCACGAAAGCATCTACGACGAGTTTAAGGAAAAAATGATCAACGCCTACAAAAAAATCGCCGAACGTATTGGCAATCCTTTGGATGAAAAAACCTTGGTAGGGCCGCTGATCGACAAATATGCGGTGGACAATTTCAAATATGCCCTGGAACAAGTGGAAAAAGAAGGCGGAAAAGTGATCTACGGCGGCCAAGTGTTGGAAGGTACCGGCTATGAAACCGGCCTGTATGTGGTGCCGGCCATTGCCGAAGCCGAAAATCATTACGAAATTGTGCAGGAAGAAACCTTTGCGCCCATTGTTTACCTGATCAAATACAGCGGCGATGTGGAAAACGCCATTGCCATCAACAACGATGTTCCGCAAGGGCTTTCGTCGGCCATTTTTACCGAAAACCTGCGCGAAGCAGAACTCTTTGTGTCGGCCGTGGGCTCCGACTGCGGTATTGCCAACGTGAACACCGGCACGTCGGGCGCCGAAATCGGCGGTGCCTTCGGCGGAGAAAAAGATACGGGCGGCGGACGCGAATCGGGTTCCGACGCCTGGAAGGCCTATATGCGCCGGCAAACGTCCACGGTCAATTACAGCAAAGAACTGCCTTTGGCCCAAGGAATCAAATTCGATTTGGACTGATACTGTCCGGCAAAATCATCCTGACAACCGCTCGCCAGCATGGCGGGCGGTTTTTTTACCGGGGCTCGAAATCTTTTCACAGCATAATACAAAAAACTCCGTGCAATGCTGTGCCGGACTCCGTGTAACGCTGTGGTTAAAAATTTTTATAAACCACAGAGGACACAGAGTTTATTTTTCACAGAGTAACACAAAGGGTTAGTTTCTTGTAAGATTAGGCCGGATTGCAAAATAGCAATGTCCGTCAATGTTTTCAGTAGCGGAAAGAAAAAAACTCTGCGTGACTCTGTGCCGTACTCTGTGTAACGCTGTGGTTAAAAATTTTTATAAACCACAGAGGACACAGAGTTTATTTTTTACAGAGTAACACAGAGGGTTAGTTTCTTGTAAGATTAGGCCGGATTGCAAAATAGCAATGTCCGTCAATGTTTTCAGTAGCGGAAAGAAAAAACTCTGCGTGACTCTGTGCCGTACTCTGTGTAACGCTGTGGTTAAAAATTTTTATAAACCACAGAGGACACAGAGTTTATTTTTCACAGTGTAACACAGAGGGTTAGTTTCTTGTAAGATTAGGCCGGATTGCAAAATAGCAATGTCCGTCAATGTTTTCAGTGGCGGAAAGAAAAAAACTCTGCGCGACTCTGTGCCGTACTCTGTGCGACTTTGTGGTTAAATTAAAAGAAATAAACCACAGAGGACACAGCGTTTATTTCACAGCGTAACACAGAGGCAAACTCCGGGCAACCCCATGTGTGCTCCGGTGAAAAACTTTGGTGATATTTTTTATCTACCCGGTTAACCGTTCATTTCATTCTTCCGCTTGCGGTAATAGGGCCAAACCACAAACCAGAATAACAACAAGGCCACCACATACCAAACATAACTCACCCGTTTACCTTTTCCGCTGACGGTGGTAAAGAGCCGGTTCCAGCGGATTTTGCCGGTAACATTGTCTTTGCTGAACCAAATCAATACGGGTTTACCCACAATATGCGTCCAAGGCACAAAGCCCCATTTACGCGAATCTTCCGAGTGGCTGCGGTTGTCGCCCATCATCCAGTAGTAATCCTGCCTTATCACGTATTTTTTGACCGGCTTTCCGTTGATATAAACGCTGTTGTTTTTCCATTCCACCCGGTTGTAGGTGAGCGGTTCCATGGTTTCGTATTCTTCGAGCAAGCGTTTGTAAATCGGAAAGTTTTCGCGGGTAAGTGTTACCGTATCTCCTTTGCGCGGAATATAAAGCGGGCCGTAGTTGTCAAACGACCACGAAGGATTGCCGAACAATTGCTGGGGCACGGTATCCAGGGACATATACACCGTGTCGGTTTGCGGAAAGCCGCGCACGGCCCGGGCGGCTTCGCGGGTCATGTTGATTTTAAAACTTCCGTCCGCCTCCCGAAGGTATTCGTAAACATGAAATTTGTCGAGCAAATAATTGATTTGCCGGCGCGAAAAACTTAGCCCCTGCTTGGTGCGCACCACATAATCGTGTTTCAAGTGCGTCCGGTCGGGATAGCGGGCGGGTTTGCCGTTCACGTAAAGAATGCCTTGCTTGACTTGAATGGTATCGCCGGGCAGGCCCACGCAACGTTTTACGTAGTTGGACTTTTTATCGATGGGTTTGTAAATGTATTTACTGGTTTTTTTATAAAACTGCTCCACGGTGTCGGCCGGCCAGTTGAATACCACAATGTCGTAGCGTTTGACCTTTTGAAATCCGGGCAGGCGCAAGTAGGGCAGCAGCGGACGTTTGATGTAGGATCGCATTTTGATCACCGGAACGGTGTCGTGAAGCATGGGAATTTGGAGCGTGGTCATGGGTACACGCGGTCCGTAGTGCAATTTACTGACAAACAGGTAGTCGCCCACCAAAAGGGTGTTTTCCAATGACGATGTGGGAATCACAAAGGGTTGGAATCCGAAGGTGTGCACAAGCGTAGCCGCCGTTACGGCAAACACGATAATACCCAAAATGGTTTCCTTGCTGTCGTGTTCGGGATTGTAAGGCAATTTATCGGCTTCGGTCCAATTGAGGTAAACAAGGTAAAGTCCCAGCGTGAGCAATACCAGCCATTTGTCGCGGGCGGTTTTTTTGCCGAACACTTCCAGCACTTGGAACCAATAGGTGGGAATCATCAGCAAATTGACCACCGGAATCATCAAAAGGAGCATCCACCACCAGGGCCGGTTAATGATACGCGTGAGCACATACAGGTTGTACACGGGCACCAGGGCCGCCCAACGCGGATAGCCGGCACGCCGGTAAAAATTGGCATACATCAAAAAATGAAAAACATTGGCTATCAGGAAAGTGTAGAACCATTGTGTCCAAGTCATAACGAACGGGATTTGGGCTAAATACTTGCTTGGGCGAAGTTAAGCATTTTTGGCGGGACGGGTAAAAAGTTTTTTTTGGCGCCCCGCCGCACACGTTCACGCATCGGCGGTTGCTTCAAGACGACGGAGCGCTTTCGCACCCGCCGGCGTTCACGTGGCGCCGTCGGGCTGTCCGCTCGAATGCGGCTTGCCGGCTCGCTGCTTTTTGCGCGGGCTGCGCCTGCGCTTGCCCGCGCCCGCCCGTGCGTGGGGCTTCCTTCGGTCGCCTCCGCCGGACGGAAAAGCATCCTCGCCGCCTTCGCCGCATAACCGCTCCCATCCCTGGCGCGATAATAAGGTGCGCGCGATAAATCGCTTTTCCCGCGCGATAAATCGCGCGGCTACAATGATACATCCGGCCTTGGTTGAAGCGTTCGGGTTTATGATTAATGTCCTACTGTAAACATTGAAGGCGAAACCGCTCTGCGGGTTCGCCGCTCCCCGAGGAGACCGGAGGGCTCCGAGGGCCGCAAGGAGACGACGCAGGCGGCTCCGCAGCGTGCGAAGGCAGACCGGAACGGGCTGCCGGAGCAGCGAAGGAAAACAAGCGCGGCCACCGGCTTGGACACAGGAAGCGCAGATTTCCGAAGCCGCGGAACTTGTCCCGCACATTGCTTAGTAATGTCGGGAGAAAACCGGCATAGCCGGGTTTCGGAGCGCCAGAAATTGAGCACGAAAAAAGGGTCAAAGAATAATGTCGGGTTTTGGGAAAAATGTTTTATATTTGCACGCCATTAATGAACGAAAATCAAAACACGTGGATACAACAAGTTACAAAACCGTATCGGCCAACAAAAACACCGTCCAAAAGGACTGGTTGCTCGTTGATGCCGAAGGACAATCTCTCGGACGCCTGGCCTCCAAAGTGGCCAAGCTTATCCGCGGGAAGCACAAACCCTACTTTACCCCGCATGTGGATTGCGGCGATCACGTGGTGATCATCAATGCCGAAAAAATCCGGCTCACGGGCAACAAGTGGGAAGATAAAGAATACATTTGGCACACGGGATACCCCGGCGGTCGCCGTAGCATCACGGCCATCGACCTGTGGAAAAAACACCCCGAACGCCTGATCGAAAAAGCTGTCAAAGGCATGCTGCCCAAAAACCGGCTGGGTCGTAAATTGTTCAAAAACCTGCATGTGTATGTAGGCCCCGAACACAAACATGAGGCCCAAAATCCCCAACCCTTCGACCTCAATAATTTTAAATAAACCCTATGGATACCATTCATACCATCGGACGACGCAAAACATCGGTAGCCCGTATTTACATGAAAGAGGGCTCGGGCCAAATCACCGTCAACGGACGTGGTTTTGAAGATTATTTCCCCGTATTGACCCACCGCATCGACATCCTGAAACCTTTTCAGGTAACCGACACCATGGGTAAATACGACGTGAAAGTAAACGTCAAAGGCGGCGGATTGACCGGTCAGGCCGGTGCCATTCGCTTGGCCATCGCCCGTGCACTCCTGGAAGTGGATCCCGAATTCCGCGCCCAACTCAAACCCGCCAAACTCCTTACGCGCGACCCGCGTATGGTGGAACGTAAAAAATACGGACGACCCAAAGCACGTAAGAAATTCCAATTCTCCAAACGTTAATATTAACCTGTTCTGTTTAGTTTAGCATCCAAACACGTCGGGAACGTGTTGCTATGCGAAGGAACGTAAACTAAATGTAAAATCATGAAAAAACCCGAAATCAACGAATTACTCGACGCCGGAGTTCATTTCGGTCATCTGACCCGCAAATGGAACCCCAACATGGCCCCTTATATCTACGGTGCCAAGAACAAAATTCACATCATTAACCTTTACAAGACCATCGCCAAGCTCGAAGAGGCCCAAAAATTCCTTAAACGAATGGCGACTAGCGGACGTAAAATCTTGTTTGTATCCACCAAAAAACAAGCCAAGGACATTTTGGCCGAAAAGGCACAAAGCGTCAAAATGCCCTACATTGCCGAACGTTGGCCCGGCGGCATGCTGACCAACTTCGTTACCATCCGCAAGGCCATCAAAAAGATGGACCAAATCGATAAAATGAAGAAAGACGGCACCTACGATACGCTGTCCAAAAAGGAAAAACTCCACCTGGACCGGCAACGTGCCAAACTGGAAAAAAACTTGGGTTCCATCAAAGATATGACCCGCCTGCCCGGCGCCATGATTGTGGTGGACATCAACAAGGAACATGTAGCCGTAAAGGAAGCCAACAAACTGAACATCCCCATTGTGGCCCTGGTGGATACCAACACCGACCCGCGTCCGATCAAATACCCTATTCCGGCCAACGACGATGCGTCCAAATCCATTGAATTGATTCTGGATTACCTGACAAGCGCCATCGCCGAAGGGCTCGAAGAACGTCAATTGATCAAAGAACGCGCCAAGCAGGAAAAAGAAGCGGCCAAGAAAAAAGAAGCCGCCAAAGCCGAAAAACAAGCCCAAGAACAAAAAGCCGAAGAAAAATCCGAATAACCTAACCCAACAACCTAAATACTATACCTATGGTAAAGATTACTGCCGCAGATGTAAATAAATTGCGCAAAATGACCGGTGCCGGAATGATGGACTGTAAAAACGCACTGGTCGAAGCCGAAGGCGATTTCGAAAAAGCCATTGAAATCCTTCGCAAAAAAGGCCAAAAAGTGGCTGCCAAACGCGCCGACCGCGAAAGCTCCGAAGGCGTGGTTGTGGCTACGCTGAACGCCGATAAAACGCGTGGCGTGCTTATTTCGCTCAATTGCGAAACCGACTTTGTGGCCAAAAACGCCGATTTTATCCAATTGGCCGAAGACTTCGGAAAGGTGGCACTGAACTACAATTCCAAAGAAGAATTCCTTCAAGCCCCCTTCGACGGAAATATTTCGGTGGCCGATAAACTCACCGAACAAACCGGTGTGATCGGCGAAAAAATTGAAATCGGCGGATTCGAAGTGCTCGAAGCGCCTTATTTGGGTTCCTATATCCATTCCAACAAAAAAATCGGCACCTTGGTGGGACTGAGCAAAAATATCCCCGGCGTGGAAGAAGTGGCTCACGATGTGGCTATGCAAGTGGCCGCCATGAGCCCTGTTGCCTTGGACGAACAAAGTGTTCCCCAAGCTGTGATCGACAAGGAATTGGAAATTGCCAAAGAGCAATTGCGCAACGAAGGCAAGCCCGAAAATATGCTTGATAAAATCGCCCAAGGAAAACTCAAAAAATTCTTCAAGGAAAACACCTTGGTGAATCAGGCCTTTATCAAAGACAACAAAAAATCCGTTGCCGACTACGTCAAGTCTTTGGATCCCGAACTCAAAGTAACTGGATTCAAACGCGTGGCGCTGGGCTAAGCGGAAAATCGAATAATAACTTTTACCGAACCGCCTGCGCCGCAGGCGGTTTTCTTTTGGTCCGTATTATCAAACTGCCATTTCGGCACAGGTATGGTTTTTGCGATAGACTAAAATTAATTCGTAATTTTGTAATGTATGGCAAACACTAAAAGCAAAAGCTTGGAAAACAACCTGATTGAACGTATCGTAGCAAGTATTACCGACAAAAAAGGGAATGACATTGCCGTTATTGACCTTCAACAATTCGATCATACCATTGCGGATTATTTTGTGATTGCCGACGCAACTACAAATATTCAAGTGAAAGCCATTGCCCAACATATTGAACGGCAAGTGTCCAAAGCGCTGAAAATGCGCCCGTTGGGCGTGGAAGGCGAAGAAAATGCCGAATGGATTTTGCTCGACTATGGTGATGTGATTGTGCATGTGTTTCAACGTCCGGTGCGTGAATATTACGACATCGAAGGACTCTGGGCCGACGCACCCATTCAAAAAATCGAACAATGATGAACAACAATAAGCAACCCAATAATTCCGCCGGACAGGGAAAATCCGGCAACAATAAAACACCGAAAAACGGAAAGAGTTTCGGCACCTGGTTCGTTATGTCCATTTTGCTGTTCGGGCTGTGGATGTTTTTCTATTCCGCACCCGGCGCCGATGTGCAACAGGAAATCACCATCGACCGCTTTTTTGATTTGCTCCACAAAGGTAAAGTCAAAGAGGTGGTTATCGAAGACAAGCATTTGGCCAAGGTTTATCTGACGCCCGAAGCGCTCAAAGAGGAACCCTTCAAAAAATTACCCCAAGGCGGCGGATTTTTCTCGGCCGATGTGCCGCAATATACCTTCGAAATCGGTGATTTGCAATTGTTCCAAAAGAAACTCGAAGATGCCAAAAAGGAAGGTGTCCCGTTTACTTACAAATTCAAAACCAACAGTAACCTTTGGTTGAATATTTTGATCAATGTGCTGCCGTGGGTGCTCATTCTGGGATTTTGGTTCTATTTGATGCGACGCATGGCGTCCAATGCAGGAGGCGGTGGTGGAGGCATGGGTATTTTCAATGTGGGAAAATCCCGTGCCCAACTCTACGATAAGGATAAGCACGTTAAGGTCAGCTTTAAGGACGTGGCTGGATTGGAAGGCGCTAAGGAAGAAGTGAAAGAAATCGTTGATTTCTTGAAAAACCCGCAAAAATACACCCGTTTGGGCGGAAAAATTCCGCGCGGCGTGCTCTTGGTGGGCCCGCCGGGAACCGGAAAAACCCTTTTGGCCAAAGCCGTAGCCGGTGAGGCCAATGTGCCCTTCTTTTCGCTTTCGGGATCCGACTTTGTGGAAATGTTTGTGGGCGTGGGCGCTTCGCGCGTGCGTGATTTGTTCAAAAAAGCCAAGGAGAAAGCGCCGTCCATCATTTTTATCGACGAAATCGATGCCATCGGGCGGGCACGTAGCCGGGCCAATATTACCGGCGCCAACGACGAACGCGAAAACACGCTCAACCAATTACTCACCGAAATGGACGGTTTTGCTTCCACCGACAATGTGATTGTGATCGGTGCCACCAACCGGGTGGATATTTTGGATAAAGCCCTCTTGCGCGCCGGTCGTTTCGACCGTCAGATTTTTGTTGACCTGCCCGATTTGAACGAACGTAAAGAAATATTTAAAGTCCACATGCGACCGCTCAAATTGGGCGACGATGTGGATGTGGACCTTTTGGCCAAACAAACCCCGGGCTTTTCGGGTGCCGATATTGCCAATGTGTGTAACGAAGCGGCCCTGATTGCCGCCCGCAAGAACAAAGATAAGGTCGAACGGCAGGATTTCCTGGATGCCATAGATCGTATTATCGGCGGATTGGAAAAGAAAAACAAGGTCATTACACCCAAAGAAAAAAAACGTGTGGCCGTTCACGAAGCAGGCCATGCCTTGGTCAGTTGGATGCTGGAACACGCGTCGCCTTTGGTTAAGGTTACCATTGTGCCGCGCGGTCAATCTTTGGGCGCCGCTTGGTATTTGCCCGAAGAACGCGTGCTGGTGGAACCCGAACAGATGCACGACGAAATGGCTGCCGCCTTGGGCGGACGTGCCGCCGAACAGATTGTTTTCGGCAACGTGTCCACCGGCGCCTTGAACGACCTGGAAAAAGTTACCAAACAAGCCCGCGCCATGGTGGCCATTTACGGATTGAACGACAAAATCGGAAACATCACCTTCTACGATTCGTCGGGGCAGGAATGGCAATTCAACAAGCCGTATAGCGAAAAGACCGCCGAAATTATCGACGAAGAAATCAAAAAGGTGGTGGATACCCAATATCAACGGGCTTTGGACATTTTGACCCGCTACAAGGACAAATTGTTGAAATTGGCCGAACGGCTAAGAGAAAAAGAAGTGCTTTTCCGTGAGGATTTGGAAGAAATTCTCGGTCCGAGGCCACACGAACAAAAGCAAGCGGACAAACAAGAACAAGCGGAAGAGCCGAAAGATGAAGAACGGAAACCGGAACACACGGATTCCAGTTTTGTAAATGCTTCGGAACCATCCGGTTCCTCATCGGCGAAGCCAACCCGAAAGCCGGACAATAAGGACTAAACCTTGTAAACATGGGCGTTTTCGACAAATTATTCGGAAAAAAGAAAAAGGTCGAACAGGCCGCTCCCGACATCGACCGGATGCCGCCCATGGAACAATTCGTATATCGCTTTACGCAAAACGGCGGCCGTTTTCTGCTGGCCCAAACCGCCGAACAATTGGCGGCATATTTACGCGCCATTTTGGCCGAAGAAGAAACGGCCTATTACTACGTTAGCCGGCCCGGTTTGCAAAAAACGGCGGTGGACAACGATATTCCCATACGACTGGCTTTCCCCGACAACCCCTCGGAAGCGGTATTACTGAGCGATGTGATGTATTTGATTCGCAACACCGGCGGATTGATGATTTCTTCCTTGCAAACCGGCGGTAGGCCTTTGAAAGACTTGCCACAAGTGGTTGTTTTTGTGGCCAATGCCGCCCAATTGCGTCCCGATATGCACGAAGCCATGGCTTCGGTTAATAAGGATTTTCACGGCCAATATCCTTCGCAAATTCGCACCCTTACACGCTTCAACGATACCCAAGATGAGGCCTCGGCCAAAACCTGTTACCTGATACTTTATGAAGAAAGCGGAACTGACAAGGCGTAGCATTGCCGGCTTGCTTTATGTGACCCTGCTCTTGGCGGCCTTTTATTTTTATGCCCGGTTTCCGTGGTTGCTTTGGGCGGTGTTTTTGCTGTTTTACTTTGTCATAGTGGGCGAACTTACCGCCCTGATGCAATTGGACAAACGGATTTTTTATCCGT
>JALVVJ010000118.1 GCA_027023475.1 Flavobacteriales bacterium | reverse complement strand
CGTCCAACGTAGTTGGCGGGTTTCGTTTTCGACCAATGCCAAGCGGCTTTGGATGTCCACGGTGTCCAGCCGGGGTGGCAAGGGCGAGCGGCGCATACGGGTTAGCGCGTTTTGGATGAGTTCGAGTCGGTCGCGGAGTTCGTCTTCCGAAATTTCGGAAGGCAATTCCCAATAGCGGAAAAATTGTTTCCACACCTGAAAAGTATCGGCCACGGCGGGATTTACCGGTTGAACATCGAAATGAATTTTAAACACTTTCGGCCCGTCCTTTTTTTGAGGTTTGCCGGTAGTGTTCCCGCTCCGGTGTCCGCATCCTTCCAAAAATATAAACAGGAGTATTAAAAAAGATAGAAGCAAAGCGTTTCTCATAGGCGGTAGTATTTGAGTTTGGCCACCACATCCCACAAAACGATGCCTGCACTTACGGCTACATTGAACGAATGCTTGGTGCCGAACTGCGGAATTTCCAAGGCCATATCCACAAGGGTCAGCGCCGCATCGGACACGCCGCGAACTTCATTGCCCAAAATCAAGGCCATTTCCCGGCCGGCCGGCGGCCGGAAG
This sequence comes from Flavobacteriales bacterium, assembly GCA_027023475.1. Lineage (GTDB taxonomy): Bacteria > Bacteroidota > Bacteroidia > Flavobacteriales > Flavobacteriaceae > JAADED01. Next base: position 8,550 of record JALVVJ010000118.1, on the reverse strand, counting down.
TCTTGAAGCGGAACACTGCGGTCGGTTTGTTCCAGGGCAATGCGCAGCACATTTTTTTTGCCCAATTCTTGGAGCAGAACATCGATGTGGGGGTGATATTCCCAATCCACACTTTCGGTGGCGCCCAAGGCGGTTTTGTGGATGTCTTTGTGAGGAGGGACGGCTGTAAAGCCGGTCAGATATATTTTTTCAATGGCCAAGGCGTCGGCCGTGCGGAATATGGAACCGATGTTGTTCAAACTGCGGATGTTGTCCAAAATAAGCAATAGGGGCATTTTTGGCGCCTGCTTAAATGCTTCGACGCTCAACCGCCCCAATTCGTCCATACGCAATTTTCGCATCAAGCGTTTATTTTTCTACGAAAATACGGCAAAAAAGCGTGAATGGCATATTTATGCGACGTTTATTCCAAAAATAAATTTTCTAAACATTTCAACTTCCCGCAATTGACTGTTATATCAAATATTTTTAAAAAATTTGTAACTTGGAAACTTTAATATTCCGGTCGAATGAGTTGGGATGAACTGTTGGAAGGGGTCTTTTCGGGTTATTTTAAAATCAAAGACCGCCTCCGGCGCAAACAACAAAAGGCCTTGCTAGCCGCTCCGCAAACGGTGCGTTTGGAAGATGTAAGGCCGCGATTAACGCTGTTGGCACGTGCGCTTACCGGTAGTGCCATAGAAATTTTCCCGGCCGAACGCGAAGGCGGATACAAAAACCGGGAATTTTTTCTACCTGTTTACTTTGCGGGTTTTCCCGATGCACGCGATAATTTATCCTTCTTTCTTTTCCGGACACTTTATCTTTATGCTCAAAGAAAATTGGGTTTGAATTGGCCGCCCGGAACCCAACCCGAATTGGAAACATCACGCCAGCGCGCACGCGAAACGGCGGGTCAAGTGTTGGACGTGTTGTTTGATGAATTTCCTGCTATTCGGGAAGTTCATAAACACTTGCTGGAATATTTTGAAAAAAAATCCGCAGGTCAATCGCCGCCGGATTTGAGTTTGCTTTACGGAAAGTGGATGGTCAACCGGCCCGAAGCAATGACCGGGGGGGATAAATTGCGCGAAGTGGACGGAAAAATCAAAAAAGCCATCCTGGACGAAATCAAAACCGTGCTTCAAGCCCGTGCCGTGGAAGAAATGGAAACCCTCCAACCCGACCGCAAGCAGCAGGAAGACCAAGTGGTGCATAATTATTTTGAAAAAGTCGAAACCCTGGAAGAATTCAAAGGCGGTATTTGGAAGGATTTCGACGGTTCGGACGAATTGGAAGAACATGCCAATGCACTTGAAGAGCTTCAAATGAGCCGCACCGTGCGTGTGGACGACGAAACCCATTCGGTGCTGCAAGCCGATTTCAAAGAAAATATTTCGGTAGCCGAAAGCGATGACCTTCCGGCCGAAGGCCGGTTTATTACCTACGACGAATGGGACTACACCCGCCGGCAATACAAAAAGGATTATTGCAAATTGTTTCCCGTCTTGCCCGCGGGTAATGATTCGGCCTACTATCAAAAAACCATACGCGAAAATGCCGTAACGCTGCGCGGGTTGCGCAAAATGTTGGCCAATATGCACAACCGCTACCGTGAAGTGCACCGTCAAACCCAAGGCGAAAATTTCGATTTGGATGCACTGGTGGAAATGTATAGCGATATCCATAGTGGCCACACGCCTACCGAAAAAATATACACCGCCCGCCGGCGGGCCGAAAAGGATCTGTCGGTTTTGTTGCTTTTGGACATCAGTTTGTCCAGCGATGGCTATGCGGCCGGCAACCGGGTTATTGATGTGGAAAAACAAGTAAGTATTCTTTTCGGTGAGATTTTGAACGAATACGAAACGGACTTTTCCGTGGCGGCTTTTTATTCCAAAACGCGAAACCACAGTTCTTATGTAACACTCAAAGATTTTGATGAATCTTGGGACAAAGGAAAAATGCGCATCGGTGTGCCGCAACCGCAAGGATATACCCGTATCGGGCCGGCATTGCGACACGCGGGCGCACAACTGGTACTTCGGCCTACACGAAACAAGTGGCTTATTCTGCTATCGGACGGCAAACCCAACGACTACGACCGCTACGAAGGCCGTTACGGCATTGCCGATGTAAAACAAGCCCTTCGCGAAATGCAAACGGCCGGCATTGGTACCTATGGCTTGGCCATCGAAGCCCAAGCCAGATATTATTTACCACAAATGTTCGGGCAAAATCATTATCAAATCCTTACCACGCCGCAGGAATTATTGCAATCTTTGGTCAAACTGTATGAGAAAATCCGTTACTAATTTTAATTCATAGTTTATGAATCGACAAACTACTGTTGATTACCGGAATTTCTTTTACCCGCCCGGGGGTATACTGATTTGGATTATCATTTTGGTGGAGTGGATCACTTTTGGGGCGGCTTTGTTGGCTTTGGCCATTTCCAGCAGGGAAAATCCGGAGCTATTCCACCGTTCGCGAATGCTTTTGAATCCGGTTTACGGGATGGTAAACACCCTGTTTTTACTTACGGCCGGATATTTTATGGCTTTGGGCGTTCACCGCGCCAAGGAAGGACTTTGGCAAGCCGCAGCCCGGGCCGTGTCCTGGGCCATGGTCGGTGGGTTGTTGTTTGTGGTGCTGAAAAGCATAGAGTACTACGAAAAAATTCAGCACGGACTTACTATGGGTTACAACAAATTTTTCTCTTTCTACTGGCTACTGACGGGTTTTCACCTGGTTCACGTGCTGGTGGGTTTGGGTATTTTGTTTTTTTTATATTTATCTCTTCGTCGAAAGGGAAAACACCCCGACTTATTGAATTTGGAAGCCGGTGCCGCCTTTTGGCATATGGTGGATTTGATTTGGTTGATGCTGTTTCCTATGTTATACTTGGTGTTTTAAAATGAAAATGCTATGAAAATCTCCTTGAAACAAACGTTGATTATTTTATATATCCTTACCGTTCTCACGGCCTTGGTCTCACATTATGCCTACGGGTGGCGACTATTTGTTACACTCATTTTGGGATTATCGGCCGCAAAATTCCTACTGGTGTTCTACCGGTATATGGAAATGTATAAGGCACATCCGTTTTGGAAGTGGTTTACGGTAATTTTTCTGTTGCTGTTTATTGCTGTGGTTAGTATAATTGTTCGATAAAAATTTAGCGTGATGACAAAAAAGGTAAAAATCGCATTGGCGGCCACTTTGCAATTGGGGCTAATTGCATCTATCGGTGATTTTGTGGGTTGGCCCTATATGGATTGGGTGCTCGGAATGACCATTGCTTCTTTTATTCTCACATTAATATTTTTAATATATGATTTGGCTAAGGAATAAATTTCATACCTATATTTTATTTTGAAATTCGAATAAGATTGTCATTTTTCTGATAATTATCATATTTTTTTAACATCCGAGTGGATATATTTGATTATAATAGTTACCAAAATTTCGCATATACACTCACCAAAAACCCTATGATATGTTAACAAAACAACAAGCCAAATTGTTTTTTCTGGTGGGCACGTTTGTTACTTTCGCCGTATTTATCGGCCTGACGATTTATTCTTTGCGACAAGTGCAAACGAATTTGCCCGAAGATGTGGCCCGGGGTAAACACCTCTGGGAAAAAAACAACTGTATGGGTTGCCATACCATATTGGGCGAAGGTGCTTATTATGCGCCGGAACTTACCAACGTACTCAAACGCCGTGACGTGAATTTTGTTAAAGGTGTTTTGATGTCCGAAAAACCTTGGGACCTACATGGACGCAAAATGGTTGCCTACGGGTTTAATGAACAACAAGCCAACGATTTGATTGCTTTTTTCAAATGGGTTGGCACCTTGAACCTGAACGGATTCGAAAAAGTGGACCGCACGGTCTCTCCTTTGGCCAAGGACCGTATGAAAGACCAATCAAACTAACCATAAAAATTCACGATTATGAAATATAAATCCCAAAAAGTTGCCTATTGGTTTTGGGCACTTTCCATGTTGCTTTTGACCATTCAATTGACCTATGGTTTCATTATGGGCTTTGCCCGGGTGGGGCTTGATGGATTGCATCAATGGATTCCGTTTAACACGGCCCATACCGTTCACCTCAACACTTTGGTGGTTTGGCTGATTGCCGGTTTTATGGGCGCGGCCTATTATATCATTCCCGAAGAGGCCGAAACCGAACTTTGGCAGCCCAAATTGGCTTACTTACAACTTATTGCATTAACCATTGTGGGCGTAGCCGCCCTGACGGGTTATCATTTTAATTATTGGGAAGGCCGTAAATTCCTGGAAATTCCGCGGGAACTGGATTGGCTGGTTGCCATTGACGTTATTTTGTTCTTGGTCATTCTGTTGATGACCATCCTCAAAGGCAAGAAAAAATCCACCACGGCCTGGGTGCTGTTCGGCGGGCTTACGGGTGCCGCATTGCTTTACCTTCCCGGTATGATTAGTTTCGACAGTCAAGTGCTCGATTCCTTCTTCCGTTGGTGGGTGGTTCACCTGTGGGTAGAAGGTGTTTGGGAATTGATTATGGGTGGTATTCTTGCCTTCCTGTTGATTAAACTGACGGGCGTGGACCGCGAAGTGATCGAAAAATGGTTGTATGTGGTTATCGGGCTTACCTTCCTGTCGGGTATTTTGGGGACCGGCCACCATTACTATTACATTGGTGTAAATAAAATTTGGTTGATTATTGGTGGTATTTTCTCGGCCTTGGAACCTTTGGCCTTCTTGGCTATGACACTTTGGGCTTTGTCAATGTATAGCAAGGGAGAGAAAAAACATCCCAACAAATTGGCCATTTTTTGGACGCTCAACGCCGCCATTGTGGCCTTCTTGGGTGCCGGTGTTTTGGGCTTGGCCCATACCTTGCCTCAAACCAACCTTTATACGCACGGCACACTGGTAACGGCCATGCATGGTCACTTGGCGTTTTGGGGTGCTTATGCTTCCATTGTTTTTGCCATTATGACCTATGCTCTGCCCAACCTGACCGGACGCAAAGTTTATCAAAGCGTACGGGGCAAAGTGGCCTTCTGGCTATCGAACATCGGTATATTGACTATGGTTTCGGCCTTTGCCGCCGCCGGAGTTGCCCAAGTGTATCTGGAACGAATTATGGGTTATGAATTCGGTGCGGTGCAAAATGAAATTAAAGTTCATTTCTGGGTATTGATTATCGGTGCCACCATCTTGTCCACGGGTATTATTCTATACATTATTGATTTTATCAAATACGGATTGCCCACGGACGAAGCATTGGAACCGGCCTAAGCGTCGACGGAATATTGAAGTTACTATGAAAAGATTGCTCCGGAAGGGGCAATCTTTTTTTTTTTGCGCCAGGGATGGGAGCGGTTATGCGGCGAAGGGGAAGGGCGGAGGCATCGCTTCAAGCATAAAATATCCAACCAAGTTTTGTTCTTTTTGCCGATAACGGCATTGGCAACCCTCGCCATAGCTGCTACGGCTATGCCTTCGGGACTGCCGGCTTTGTTCTCGACAAAAATAACTTCAACTTTTTCCACATTTCATACTTGAAGCGATGCCTTTTTGCGCCGGTGGCGGGGGCTCGCAGCGCAAGAGACCACGGCGCCGGCTTTTGGCAAACCGCCCTTGCCCAAGCCGCATTTGAGCGGACAGCCCGGCGGCTGCCTAGGCGTTGCAGCAAGCATAAAATACTCACACCAAGTTTTGTTCTTTTTGTCGATAACGGCATTGACCATTCTCGCCATAGCTACGGCTATGCCTTCGGGACTGCCGGCTTTGTTCTCGACAAAAATAACTGCAACTTTTCCAACATTTCATGCTTGCTGCAACGCCGTGAACGCCGGCGGGTGCGAAAGCGCTCCGTCGTCTTGAAGCAACCGCCGGTGCGTGAACGTGAGCAGCCGGGCGCCCTAAAAAAAAGATAAATTACCGGCCTTCGACCAAATGACGATAGGCATTCCGGGCGGCTGTTTCTTCGGCCTTTTTCTTGGAATATGCGCGTCCGCGTCCGGCCGGCTTGTCGTCCACAAAAAGCCGGACGTGAAAGAGTGGCCGGCCGTCGCGTGTAGGTTCGGTTTGTGTGTCGAAACGGTAGTTTTTGCGGTGTTTTTGGCACCAATCGATGATTTCGGCCTTGTAGCTCGAAATGTGATTTTCCAACCGGTCCACCTTTACTTGGGGTAGGATTTTGTTCAGGATAAATTGCCGTGCCCGGTCGTATCCTTGGTCCATAAACACGGCGCCCACCAGGGCTTCCAGCACATTACCTTCGAGGTCGTGACCGTAGCGATGCCGGCCTGCCGGCGGCAGGAATTTGCGTAATTGCCACTTCTGACCGATGCGGTTGAGCGTTTTCCGGCTTACCATTTTGGACCGGATGTCGGTGAGTTGGCCTTCCTTTTTTTCGGGATATTTGCGAAAAAGATATTCGGCCGTTACGAGCGACAGCACCGAATCGCCCAAAAATTCCAAGCGTTCGAAATTGTAGAGGTTGCCTTTTTCGTCCCGCAAATTGTAGCCAGGATGCGTAAAGGCCTTGCGATACCAATCGGTGTTTTGGGGCGGGAAGCCCAGGATTTTTTTTACTCGCAGGTCGAATTCCGAAGCCGTGGAATATTTTTCCGCGCGGCCGAAAATGCGATACCAAAGCCGTTTGAAGGCGGATTTATTCAAACTTTTTGAAAACAATCGAAGTGTTGTGTCCGCCGAACCCGAAGGTGTTGTTCAGCGCGTAACGAACAGGCCTTTCCTGTGCCTTATTGAAGGTAAAGTTGAGTTTGGGGTCGATTTCGGGGTCGTCGGTAAAATGGTTGATGGTGGGCGGGATAAGCCCTTTGCCGATGGCCAGCACCGATGCGATGGATTCCACGGCACCGGCGGCACCCAGCAGGTGGCCGGTCATAGATTTTGTGGAACTGATGTTGAGCCCGTAGGCCGCTTTGCCGAACACTTGCAGGATGGCTTTGGCTTCGGCAATATCGCCCAAGGGCGTGGAGGTGCCGTGCACATTGATATAATCGACTTCTTCGGGCCGGATGCCGGCTTCGTCCAGCGCCAATTGCATAACCCGGGCGGCGCCTTGACCTTCGGGATGAGGCGCTGTCATGTGATAGGCGTCGGCATTGAGTCCGGCGCCCACAATTTCGGCCAGGATATTGGCGCCGCGCTTGCGGGCGTGTTCGTATTCTTCCAAAACGATAATACCGGCGCCTTCGCCGATGACGAAACCGTCGCGATCTTTGTCGAAGGGGCGCGAAGCCGTGGCGGGGTCGTCGTTGCGGGTGGAAAGGGCGCGCATGGAATTAAATCCGCCCACACCCACTTCGGTAACGGCCGATTCGGCACCACCTGTAACAATCACGTCGGCTTTTCCTAATAAAATAAGGTGATAGGCATCGATGATGGCATGCGACGAGGTGGCACAAGCCGAAACGGTGGCATAATTGGGGCCAGTGTATCCGTATTTTATCGAAATAAGCCCGGCCGCCATATCGGGTATCATCTTAGGAATGAGAAACGGACTGAATTTGGGCTTGCGTCCGCCAGCTACATAGTTTTCCACCTCCTGTTGGAAAACGTTCAGCCCGCCGATGCCCGAACCGATAATTACGCCAACGCGGTTTTTGTCCACCGGACTGTCGTCCAGTCCGGCATGCCGGATGGCTTCGTCCGCCGCCACCAGGGCGTATTGGGTAAAATGGTCGGTTTTGCGAAGCAGGGAACGTTCGATGAAATCGGCCGGATTAAAATGCTTGACTTCGCAAGCAAAACGAGTCTTGAATTCGGAAGCATCGAACTTCGATATGGGTGCCGACCCGCTGACTCCCTTGAAAAGGTTTTCGGTAAAATCGGGCACATTATTCCCTATCGGAGTCAATGCTCCCAAACCCGTAATAACGACTCGTTTGCGGCTCATCGAATGCTTATTGTTTCAGGTGGTTTTCGATGTATTCGATGGCTTGGCCTACGGTTTGAATTTGTTCGGCTTGATCGTCAGGGATTTGAATGTCGAATTCTTTTTCAAACTCCATAATCAATTCCACCGTGTCGAGGGAGTCGGCTCCCAGGTCGTTGGTGAAGTTGGCATCGTTGGTAATTTCGTTTTCATCCACACCGAGTTTTTCCACGATGATGGCTTTTACACGGGATGCAATGTCAGACATAATCTTAGGTTTTTGGGTTTGTTCTGGCGCAAAAATAGGTATTTTTATAAATATGCAAGCCCGGCGTAGTCAGCTTTAAAAAGTTTACATCGTATTTCCCAAAAAACGAGTGTTTGATTTTGGTTTTTTGAGCCGGTGGATGACGGTTTTTTTTGTTTTTCGGGCGCCCCACCGCACACGTTCTCGCATCGGCGGTTGCTTCAAGACGACGGAGCGCTTTCGCACCCGCCGGCGTTCACGTGGCGCTGTCGGGCTGTCCGCTCAAATGCGGCTTGCGAAAACCCGGTTTTTGTAAATCCGGCGCCGTGGTCTCTTGCGCTGCGAGCCCCCGCCGCCGGAACAAAAAATACGGCTTTCGCTTCACCGCATAACCGCTCCCATCCCTGGCGCGTTTGG
>JALVVJ010000117.1 GCA_027023475.1 Flavobacteriales bacterium | reverse complement strand
GTGCATGTGGCTGTGGCGGTGGTGGCGATGTATTACATTGCCGCATGCCTTACGGGCAGGCCTTTCCGGCTTTCGATAGCGTTGTTTTTGTTCGGGCTGACTTTGAGCGGCTATACCTTGATGCGGCTGATGGCCTTGGACTACCACCGGCCGGCCGTTCAATGGTTTTACGGGCGTTGGAAAACAATCGTTTACTTACTGACAGTGGCCGGGATTTTAGTGACGGCGTACGCATATTTGCAATTGAATTTCGCACAGCGGCTTTTTGTGTTTGTTCCTGCCATTCTGTCGGGGTTTTACAACCTGCGACCCGGAAACCGGTGGTTGGCTTGGCGCGAAGTGGCCTTTGTCAAAATTGTTCTTGTGGCGGTGGTTTGGGCCATGCTTACAGTGCTTATGCCCGCATTGCCCGGATGGGACCGGGATGATATTTTCGTATCGTTCTTTGTGTTCCTTTGGGTTTTGTTATTAATTATTCCGTTCGATATGCGCGACTTGGCCTTGGACGATGCCGGCTTGCGCACGCTACCGCAAATATTTAAGCGCCATACGATTTGGATTGCCGTAGGATTGGGAATTTTGATGCTTTTTTTATTACTCCAAATAACCCGGTCCGGCACGTCGGTTTTCCATACCACCGCCCTGGCCGACTTGCTAAGCGTAACGGCCGTATTTGCCGCACGGAAATATGGCAAAAATTTTTACTACGCGGCCTTTTGGGTGGAAGGCATTCCGGTGATTACGGCCTTGACGCTCAGTTTTTTTTGTCGATAATAATAAATTCGGAACGGCGGTTTTTGGCGCGTATCACATCGGGACAGGTTTCGCAAACCTTACATTTTTGGACGGGTTCGCGTTCGCCCCGGCCTTCGGCCGTAACGCGCGAAGGATCGATGCCGCCTTCGATGATATAATCGCGGGTGGATTTGGCGCGGGCTTCGGATAGCTTCATATTGTAGGCATCGCTACCGATACAATCGGTGTGGGCTTTGATGTGCAATTTGATACCGGGATATTTTTTGAGCACGGCAATCACCTTTTCCAATTCCAAAGCCGCGCGAACGGTGATTTCGGCACTTTTGTATTCAAAGTAGATGGGATTGAGCTGAATCAATTTACCCAAATCTTCGCCTTCTTTGATATATTCTTTTTTGGGGATGCCCACCTTGATGCTATCCTGACTGCGGGCGATTTTTTCCTTGGCGCTGCCTTTTTTCAGGTAATCGGTTTTGGTAAAGGCATAGATATCGTCCATCCCCTTGCCGCCGTCGCGGTTCGAGGCAAAGTAACCCACATTGGTATCGGGATCAATGTAGAACGAAAAATCGTCTTTCCGGGTATTGATGGGCGGACCCAAATTGAGCACATCGCCAAAGGTGCCGTCTTCCTTGATTTCGACGGTAAAAATATCCAAACCGCCATAACCGATTTGTCCGTCGGAAGCGAAATAGAGTTTATTATCCTTGTCCACAAAAGGGAAAGATTCCCGTTCGGACGTATTGATTTTGGGCCCCAAGTTTTGGGGATAGCTGTAAGAATTGTCTTCGTAGATTTCCACATACCAAAGGTCGGATTCGCCATAGGTTCCGGGCATATCCGATGCAAAATACAAACGTTTGCCGTCGGGGCTGAGGGCGGGATGCGAATAGGTGAAATTATCGCTACAAAAAGGGAGTTTTTCCACCACTTTCCATTTGCCGTTGATGAGTTCGGCCCGGAAAATCTTTAATTTATTCACATCGTTTTCGTCCACATTGAGCTTGTTGTTGAAATAATCGGTGCGGGAAAAATACATAGTCTTCAAGTCCTTGGTAAAAGTAACCGAGGCCTCGAAATAATCGGAGTTCAAATCGCCGGGCAGGGGTTTGGGATATGTGGGTTCAATGGGGGTTTTCAAACGGCTTATATACAGATCGGTAAACGGCATACCGTTCCACAAGTGGTTTTTATATCCGGTGGGCTTGTGGCCGTTGGAAGTAAAAATCAATTTGTCTTTGTAAACATAGGGTGAATATTCGGAATATTCGGTATTGATTTTGTTCAAGGTATCCAATT
>JALVVJ010000116.1 GCA_027023475.1 Flavobacteriales bacterium | reverse complement strand
CTACATCACCACCACCAAGGACGAACGCAACCGTAAAACGGTGATGGAATTGGTCAAGGAACCGGCGCGTAAATACCGCATTTTTCCCGTGGGCCGGCTCGACCGCAAAACCACGGGCGTCCTCCTGTTGACCAACGACGGCGACTTGGCCAAAAAACTCACCCATCCCAAGCACAAAGTGGAAAAACTCTACCACGTGGTGCTCGATCGTAACCTCAAACAACAGGATTTGCAAAAAATCCGCGAAGGGCTTAAATTGGACGACGGTATGATTTATGTGGACGATGTGGCCTACATCCAAGGAGCGCCGCATAGCGAAGTGGGCATCAAGATTCATTCGGGACGCAACCGTATTGTGCGGCGTATTTTCGAACATCTGGGCTACGACGTGAAAAAACTTGACCGGGTGATGTTTGCCGGACTGACCAAAAAAGGCCTGGAACGCGGCAAGTGGCGCTACCTGACCGAAAAGGAAGTGAATTTCCTTAAAATGCTCTAAGCTATGAACACAAACAAAATCACGGCGGTTGTTTACCTGTTTTTTATTGCTTCGCTTGTGTTGCACATTTGGCGGACGCAAAAGGACGAAAGGCAAAAATGGCTTTGGCTTTTGGTGGTGCTTTTTGTGCCGGTTATCGGCGGTTTGGGCTATGTGATTTATATGCGTAAAGTTTTTTTTCGATAGTTGTTCGCGCCCTCCGGGCGTTACGGGCTTTGCGAACCTCCCGGGGGCGTTACGCTCCGGCTTCCGGCATTGCGCCGCAATGTGCGGGACAAACTCCGGGAGCCACCTGTGGCGACTCCCTGCGCAAACCCATTGATAATTGGAAAAATTTTTATATTTGAGCGTAAAAAATATTTAAAGCCGGTAGAAAAAACTAACTATACACAACAAAATAAGGAAAATAAAACAACAAAATGGGTGGTTAAATGGGAAATATAGGTAACTATGTAACTATATATGACCGTTGTAGGGCATTAAAGATAAACGCAAAATTAAAACCTAATGGATGAACGAGAATTTTTAATCCAAAAAATATTAGAAAGAAAAAAATATGAAGATATCTCAAAAAAATATGGAATCTCTCGTCATCAACTAACAAAATGGTGGAATGAAAGTAAAATTAAAGAAACTGTTCAAAGGGCAAATCAAATTTTCAATTCTAAAAAAGGAAAAATTGAATTTAAACAGTTTGAAGATTTAGGTAAAAGGTATTTTTATGAATGGTATGATAAACAACCTAAAAAATGTTATTATTGCAGCATAACAGAAGAAAAATTAATAAAAATTTTCGATTTAAATAATGGTGTATTAAAAACAAAAAGAAAAAGAGGACGCTTTTTAGAATTAGAAAGAAAAAATTCAAAAAAAGATGAAAATGTGTATTCACCTGAAAATTGCGTGTTAGCGTGTTATTTATGCAACAATCATAAAAGCGACCTAATTACTAGTGATGAGCATAAGGAATACTTTGCAAAAAGTATTTTTAAATATCTAAATGACAAATATTTTCAACTAAATGAAAAAAAATGATAGACAAAATAATAAATAAATGGTATTTTTCATTAATAATCATTCCTATTTTAATTTATGTTTTTATTGAAAAAAATAAATATATTGTAAGCGAATGGAAATATACTGTAATTGCAACATTACTTATTATTATCATAATCCTATTTATTGAATTAAATAAAAAAAAGAAAACGATTAATAACAATGATATCAAAACACTTTTAAATTTATTAGAGATATTTAATATTGAGGATTTCGAGGAGGAAATCGCCAAGCAATTTTCTTATTACGGTTATCCCAAAAGCACTATAAAGAATCTTATTAGATTTCTCGAAGAAAGTAAAAAAATCAAAAATACATTTCAGGACAAACAATTAGATAAATTAATGAACGAGCTATCTAAAAAAACAGGAGAATTTTTAGATTACGCGTCACTAAAAATGTATGATGAAGATTATAATTATGAAATTCCAATCGAACTTAAAAGAACTGACCCTGAAAAAAGAGTAGAAATAGGCGAAAAAATTGATATTTATGCACAAAATATATATGAGGTGTTACAAGAATTAATTAAATATATGAAAAAAAATGACATAGATTTTGAATAACGCCCTACAACACTATATATAGCGCATAGCGGGTTCTTTGCTTACTTCAATGTTTTGGCATATTTGCACCGGAAAATTCATAGAATTTTCCAATGCAAATAAAAAGATAGAAAAATTCTATGAATTTTCCTATCTTTGTGCCAAAAGGCGAAGTTAAGCGAACTTTTAAGCCCGCTACGACGCCATATATTAACCGTTCAGGCACATTCGCCCTTCGGCAAATTATTATTCCCGCGATTTATCGCGGAAATCCGGCTGTTTAAGCGGGAATAGCACCTAAACCCTTTTGATTTTTCCCTGTTATCCTGTGCTTGCGGGAATAAAGATATTGCTTCAATGTTTACAGCAGGAGAACGCCGATTTGCGATGGAACGATTTAAGATTTCCGAATGATAATAACATCAAACCGGCGTTCGATTGTTCGGAGTTCGTTATTCAAGCAACGGGGCGGGCGGTAACAATATTTCTACTTGTGTAACATTCCTTGCCCGTTTTAATCCTTTTTCTAAATAAAAATGCGTATTTTGTCCTTGCAAATAAGCCCGGAAATGAAACCTTATTTCGGAATTCTTTTTATTCTTTTGGCCCTGCCGCTACGCGGCCAGCAAGTGTGGGACTTGAACCGGTGCCTGGAACGTGCAAGGAAAAACAACCTACAAGTGCTGGCAGCACAGGCCGATGTAACATCCGGCCGTTTGGACGCCCGGGCCGAAAAATACAACGCACTGCCCGCCCTCAACGCCGGAACCCGGGCCAATTGGAACTACGGGCTTACACAAAACCCCACCACCGGCGTGTTGGAAAATCAAACCGTGTTCGGCAATTCCGTTTCCCTTTCGGCCGATATGCCGCTGTTTAACGGCTTTGCCCTGCGCACCAAGCGTTATTTGGCCAACCTGAATTTGGATTTGGCGCGCAACCGCTTGCAATCGGCACTGCGCAAAGTGCAAACCGATGTGGTTAGTGCCTACCTGTCGGTGCTGGTGGCCGCCGAAAACCTTAAAGCCGCCAGGGCCCAGCAGGCCGACACCCGGGCACAAATCGAAAAAATGCGGGAATTGGTGCGCCAAGGCGCCCGCCCCCTGAGCGACCTCAAAGACCTGGAAGCCCAGGGCGCCAACGACCACTTGCAAACCGTTCAGGCACAAAACAACTTGGCTATGGCCCGCCTCCAATTGGGACAACTGCTCCTGCTGGAACACCCCGACGCTATTCGTGTCGATACCCAAGCCGAACATTTTCCGGTCAGTGAAAAATGGTTGCTTTTTTCGCCCGATAGTTTGTTCAATGCCTACCTGGACAATCAACCCGATGTGCGTGCCGCACGTATCCAATACGACATAGCAGGCCAACAACTCCGGTTGTCGCGAAGCGGTTATTATCCGGGTATCAGCGCTTTTGCCAACTGGAACAGCCGATTTGTGGACCGGCCCTCCATTGCGGGCGTCGAACCCGACCCCGACAATCCCTACCGCATCATCGGAATAACCGAAAATACGCACGAAAGGGTCTTGGCACCCAACTATCGCCGTATTACCGGCCCGCCCGACCCTTACTTTACGCAATTGGACAACAACAAAGGTTTTGTGGTGGGAATTTCGGTCAATATTCCCATTTTCAACCGTTTCAAAACCCGCTATGCGGTGCGCAAAGCCAGTGTGGCCAAGGAAAAAGCCCGTTGGCAAATCCGGCAGCAGGAACAAAACTTCCGCAACCTCATTTACCGGCTCCATACCGATGCACGCAACGCCCGGGCCAAACGCGATGCCGCCCGCAAAAGTTTCGAAGCCGCCCGCACGGCCTACGACTATGCGCGCGAAAAGCTGGACGCCGGCATCATTTCGCCCTACGATTTCAGCAACATCAAAACCCGTAAAATGCAGGCCGAAGCCCGCTATATTTCGGCCAAATACGAATATTTGCTCAAACTCAAACTCCTAGAAATGACCCTGGAAAACCCCCAAGCGCAATGAAGATAAAAACCAAACATATCGTTATCGGTGGCCTGGTATTGGTGGGCCTGCTTACCTGGTGGATGCGTTCCCGCGACAAATCCGACGCCTTGGCCGTGGAAACCGCCGTGGTGCAACCCGGTTCCATTACCGAAACCGTGATGGCTTCGGGCACCGTCAGGCCCGAAAAAGAGGTCAAAATTTCGCCCGAAGTGTCCGGCGAAATTATTGAACTGCGCGTCAAGGAAGGCCAACACGTGCACAAGGGCGATTTGCTCATCCGCATCAATCCCGACCTTTACCAATCGGCACTGGAACGGGCCCGTGCGGCTTTGGCCAACGCCCGGGCACAATTGCAGCAACAAAAATACCGGCTTCAACTCTCACGCACCGAATTCGAACGTAGCCGGAAACTGTTCGACAAGGGTATTGTGGCCCCCAAAGATTTCGAAAAAGCCAAAACCGATTACCAACTGGCCCTATCGGCCTACGAAGCCGCCCGTTTCCAAGTGCAAAGCGCACAAGCCAACCTCAACGAAGCCCGCGACAACCTCAAACGAACCATTATCTACGCGCCGATGGACGGCACCGTGACCAAACTCAATGTGGAAGCCGGCGAACGCGTGGTGGGCACCAAGCAAATGGCCGGCACCGAAATGCTCCGCATTGCCGACCTGCGCAAGATGCAAATCCTGGCCGAAGTGAACGAAAACGATATCGTTAAAATCCATCCGGGCGACAGTGTGCGCATCGAAATCGAAGCATTTCCCAATCGCAAGTTTCGCGGCATTGTAAACGAAATCGCCAATTCGCCCGTAACCACCAAGGCCGGCACCGACCAAGTGGTTAATTTCCAAGTCAAAATAGGTATCCTGCCCGACTCTTACCGCGATTTGATGCAAGGGCACGACAAGGCCTATTCACCTTTCCGCCCCGGAATGACCGCCACGGTGGAAGTGATCACCGCCAGCAAACAAAACATTCTCAGCGTTCCGCTCTCGGCCGTAACCGTAAGGCCCGGCAAACACGGCAAATCACGCGAAATCGTATTTGTTTACCGTAGCGGGCTGGCCCGCCGCCAAGCGGTCGAAACAGGTATTCAGGACGAAGAAAACATCGAAATCATCCACGGGCTTGCCCAAGGCGATACCATCATCACCGGGCCCTACGAAGCCGTTTCGCGTCGCCTGCGCGACAGTATGCAGGTGAAAATCGCTACCAAGGATGAAAAGCATCGCCGCAAATCCCGTTCAAAGAAATACAAACGACGAAAAAAATAGCATTGCTACCCGCACCTTATACTTTTCCGGCCGTGTTGGAACCGCTTTTTCGCGGCGCTTTGATTCGTGTGCCTGTGCGTTCGCCGGAACTCTTCCTCACTTTCGACGACGGCCCTACGCCCGGGGTTACCCCTTGGGTTCTGGATGTTTTGGACCACTACAATGCCCGGGCTGTTTTTTTTCTGGTGGGCCAAAAGGCGGAACGCCATCCCCGATTGGTCGAATCCATTCTGGAACGCGGTCATCGCATTGGCAATCATACTTTTCACCACTTGAACGGATGGAAAACACCTTTGCCGAAATACTTAACCGACGTGGAAAAGGCCGCTTCGGTTCTTTCGGCCTACATCCAAGACCGGCGGCCTTTGTTCCGGCCGCCTTACGGACGGCTGGGCTTTGGTCAGTTCCGTGCTCTGAAACAAAACTACCGCATTGTGTTGTGGAAACGGCTTTCGCTGGATTATAATCCGGCTGTTCAGCCCCGGAAAATCCTCCGCTATTTGAGCAAAAACATCCACCCGGGCGACATTATCGTTTTTCACGACAGCACCAAGAGTTTTCCCAAGCTCAAACAAATCCTTCCTCCGCTTTTAGAAAATTGGCATAAAGAAGGGTATAGCTTTAAAAACGATTTCTGAAAATATTTTATATATTTGTCCAAAATATACCTTAACAAAAAACAATTACTATGGGAATGCTTAAAGAATTCAAGGAATTTGCCATGAAAGGCAATCTGGTTGACATTGCCGTCGGTTTTGTAATGGGTGCCGCCTTCAAGGAAGTGGTAACCACCTTTACCGGCGGAATCGTATCTCCGCTTATCGGATTGTTGTTCAACACCGATATGAAAGAATGGAAATTATTGCTCAAAGAAACCGCAGGACCCGACGGAAAAATGAAACAAATCTTTTTGGAATACGGAACCTTCCTTACGGCTTTGGTGGACTTTATCATCATTGCCTTTGTGATGTTCCTATTTGTCAAGGCCATCAACAATATGAAGAAGAAGGATGAAGAAGCCCCTGCCGGACCGCCCGAGCCCTCCAACGAAGAAAAATTGCTGACCGAAATCCGCGATTTGTTGAAAAAATAAATCGAAGCTTTTTCGGAAAAATCATTAAGAGGTTCCTTCGGGGACCTCTTTTTTATGCTTGCCGGTTTTATTAATCAAAGAATTTCAATCTTTATTATCCACAGCGTTGCCCGGAGTTATTTTATATGGTAATCCGGCGTTTTTACAACCGGTCGGTTATAAAATTATCCTGTAAAGTTTTATCCATATTGGTTGTTATTGCGGTGCCTTTTTTTGCAAACGCATAAACCGCTTTTGGCCGGCGTAGCTCAAAAATTTATAATCCAAATGCCGTTCCTGCGCCGTTTGTTCCAGGTCGTTGGTGCATTTCGGGTTTATTTCGAAATACAACCGGGCATTTTCGCCGGCCTGTGCCACAAAAAAATCCATAATTTTCCGGTAGTAAACCACCGGATCATCCGCGGGAACAAATAAGGCCCCGGCGGGCTCGAAATCCTTTACGCGCCGGTGTATATCCGCCTTTTCGGCGGGCAATACGTAGGGCGGATTGGAAACCACCACATCCCAAGGCCCGGCCGGAAAGCGGTCTTTCAAAATATCGCCTTCGACCCATTGCACATCCAGCCCGTTGATTTGTGCATTCCGGCGGGCAAGTTCCAACACTTCCGGCTTAAAATCCATACCCGTAACTTCGGCCCGGGTAAAACATTTTTTCAGGGCCAGGGCCAAACAACCGCTTCCGGTGCCCACATCCAAAATACGTGCCGGTTTTTTTACTTCACGGCAAACAATCCGGGCCAATGCTTCGGTTTCGGGACGCGGGATAAGCACGCGCTTGTCCACTTGCAAATGCAAGCCGTAAAACTCCGTTTCACCGGCCACATATTGCCAGGGTTCGCCGGACGCCAAACGCCGGATAATTTCATCAAGCCCCGGAATGGCCATTGTTTTATCCGGCCGGGCAAAAAAATCCGTCCGCGAAATTCCCGCCTGCCTTTCCAGAAAAACAAAAAACAACCAATCGGCCTCGGCCGGTGAATAAACGCCCTGCAATCGCCGGACAAAATCGTCCCGTTGTTGCCTCAAAGTCATTATCAGTGAATTACACCCGAACCCAAAAGTTCGTCCTCCACATACCAAGCCACAAATTGCCCCCGGGCCACGCCTTGCTGCGGCTCGTCGAAGCGGACGAAAAGCGCATCGTCGAAGGCAAACAAACGGGCTTTTTGCAGGGGCTGTTGATGGCGGATGCGTGCCATAACATCCATCGTTTCGCCGGATTTTAAAGCCAAATCCTCACGAACCCAATGCACATCGGCCGGCGGAATTTTGATGGCCTGCCGGTAAAGTCCCGGATGTGTGTAATGTTCGCCGATATACACGATATTCCGTTCGGTGTCGGTGCCAATCACAAAAGTGCGATGCTTGAACCCGCCGATGTGAAGTCCCTTGCGTTGGCCTATGGTAAAATAATGCGCCCCTTGATGCCGTCCCACCACACGCCCGTCTTCGGGCCGGTAAACATAAGGCCGGGCCAAGTGTTCCAGTTCGTCGCGTAAACTTTCAAAAGCCGAGGGATGCGGAAGCCCTTCGTAATATTCCCGCGGAATGAGTATCACATCGCCTTCTTTGGGCGCCAGTTGTTGGCGTAAAAAGTCCGGCAAATTCACCTTGCCCACAAAGCAAAGCCCTTGCGAATCCTTTTTGTCGGCCGTGATCAATCCGGCCTCGCGGGCTATTTCACGCACGCGGGATTTTTCCAATTCACCCACCGGAAAAAGCGCGTGTCCCAATTGTTCTTGCGACAGTTGGCAAAGGAAATAGGACTGATCCTTGCGCGGATCCACCCCGGCCAATAGCCGGTGCACCCTCCGGCCGCCCGTTTCCACCGTTTCGCGCCGGGCATAATGACCCGTGGCCACATAGTCGGCGCCCAGCTTGCGGGCTTCGTCCCAAAAAAGGTCGAATTTGACTTCGCGGTTGCACAAAATATCGGGATTGGGCGTGCGTCCGCTTTCGTATTCGCGGAACATATAGTCGATAACGCGTTTGAAATATTTTTGGCGGAAATCGAAAATCCGGAACGGAATACCCAAATGTTCTGCAACGGCGCGTGCATCTTCACTGTCTTTGATCCAGTGCATTTCGTCGGTTTTGATGTAGCGTGTATCGTCCCAGTTGAGCATAAAGGCCCCGATGACCTCATAGCCCTGATCCAGGAGCAATTTGGCCGCCACCGACGAATCCACGCCGCCCGACAAGCCCACCACTACACGTCCTTTGTTGGTCATAGGTTGGAGTTTATCCGCTTCAAAATTAAGGCAAAATATCCGGCCGGACACATTTTGGGATTTAAGAAATTTTTTCGGGCGCCTCCCCGCACATCGCTACGCGATGTCGGGGCCGGGCTGTCCGCTCAAATGCGCAGGCGGCCCGCTCTTGCCCTGCATGCGTGGCGGACGTGGCTTCCCACTGGTCGCCCCGCCGCCACGGCAGGCCTGCGGCGCGCCACCTGCGCATAACCGCTTCCATCCCTGGCGCGATAATAAGGTGCGCGCGATAAATCGCGCGTCCACAATGGAGCATCCGGCCATGGTTGAAGCATCCAGGTTTATGATTAACGTCCTACCGTAAACATTGAAGGCGAAACCGCCCTGCGGTTTCGCCGCCCCCCGAGGAGACCGAAGGGCTCCGAGGGCTGCAAGGAGACCCGAAGGGGCTCCGCAGCATACGGAGCGAGACCGCCAGGGCTCG
>JALVVJ010000115.1 GCA_027023475.1 Flavobacteriales bacterium | reverse complement strand
TGTCTTTTAGACCAATGACAGCCAGCAGTCTTACCCCTTTTCCCTTCCTTTTTTCGATTAACATTTTTCATCTCCAAGTTTACGTTTCTTTTACGGTTTATTTCATGATGCAAATATAGAATGACACGCTGCTTCAATGTTTACAATAGCAGAGCGGTGTCATTCCGACGGAGTTTTGCCTGGCGTCAGCAAGGCAAAACGACGAGGAATCTCTTCACGGATTGGACAATAGGAACGTAATATTCCACCCCGGATGAAATATCCGTGTAGAGATTCCTTCCCGACCTTCGGTGCGGGACAGGCAGTCGCCGCTACGCGGCTCTGTCGGAATGACACATTGCCTTCAATGATTACAATAGGATAGGTCAAATCGAAAATCGATAAATCATCTGTTCGGTGTTCGATATTCAAGCGCGATTTATCGCGCGCCAAAAAGCGCCAGGGATGGGAGCGGTATGAGCCGAAACGGCACCGTAGCCCTGCCGCGGCGGGGTGACTGACAGCGGGAAGCCGCACCGCCGCGTATGCAGGGCAAGTGTGGCGTGAGGCGAATTTAAGCGGACAGCCCGGTGGCTGCCACGTGAACGCCGGCGGGTGCGAAAGCGCTCCGTCGTCTTGAAGCAACCGCCGAGGCGTGAACGTGAGCAGCCAGGCGCCCTAAAAAAAATCAATTATCGAAACGCAGTTCCCGGATGCCCGACTCGATAAGCTTATAGCTTTTGGCCAACACTATTAAATGGTCGTCCTCATCCACCGGGCGGTTGCGTTCCTTCGGGTCGATAGGGTTGACAATCACGTCGCGGGTGAGTCCGTCCTCGTGTTTTTGAAGCAAATGCCGGATGATTTGGCGGTCGATGATAATATTGCCATTCATGTCGTGGAAAATAATATGGATACCCACCAGTAAAATGCCTACACGGCGCAAAGCCACATTCAGTTCGTCGAAGGTTTTGCCGCGGAGTTTAGCAAATTGTTCCTGCGACAGGTCGATTTTGTAAAATTCGTTGAATTCGTTGTAGTTGACAATCTCATCGATAACACGCGAAATGCCGTGGTTGAACACCGATTGTTTGATAATGGCGCGGCGGTAGTTTCCCGAAATCATGATTTCGTTTACTTCGGCATCGATCAGACTTTCACGGAACTGCGGGTCGTTGATTTCGGCTATCATATAGATGCTGTCGGCAGTGGGTTGCACGTCATAGCGTTTGTAAGCGGTTTCGTTGGATTTTCCGATCCTGAAAAAATCCTTGGCCTTCTGTTTCATGGTTTCCACCACCCGGGTGTTGTAAAGATTACCTTGGTTTTTCTTTGTTTTGGTAAAACGCGAAATGGCAAGGGCACGCATCACGGTTCGTTCGTCGGCATGGGTGGAATTGTCGTCGGCCAACAGGATTACCGTATCGGCCAAGTGGGTATTGGCCATTTCAAGGGCATGAAAATCCAAGGCATCGCCTGTAATCAGGTCGATGCGCTTTATATCGTGTAGGTATCGGATTTTGGCGAAATTATCGCGCACGTATTGGGTGTCGGGAACCACGGCCACGATTTGGAGTTTGCGTCGAATATATTTTTTGGCATCTTCCATTAAGTCCAAAATGAGCTTTTCGGCCGAACTGTTCCAACCGAAAATAATTACGTGATTAGTGAATTTACTTTCCATAAGTCCTTTTTTTCGTTTTTTGTTGATTCGAATGGCCACCAGTTCGGCCGTGCCGATAAGGATAGTGCCAATCCAAAAATTCATGGAATTCAAGGCCAGCATCACTTTACCGGCCATTGAGTAGGGGAAAATACCATCGCTGTTTCCCGTGGCGGTGGTAATCACGATCCACGAATACAAATCGTTTCGTGTTAGGTTGAGCAATGGGCTCATTTTGCCCGTGTCGTTATAAAAGAGCTTTTCGTAGTATCTTAATAACTCCACACTTACCACAAAAATGATGAACAAAGCCAATAAGCCGAAGGCAAAATGTTTATACCGTTGCCAATAGTAAAACAAAGAATTTTCGGAGAGTATAATTTTGGAGCGGAAAAACCGTAAATATAAGAGGATAACCAGAACAATGAATAAGGGAATTAAAATCAAAGACAAAGAAAATCTTCGACCGGGTAAAATACGAAGAAACGGTTTTGAAAGTGGGATTCGGCGCAATTTTCTGAGCTCCGATTCCGGGTGTGAGGTAAACTGCCGGATGGAGCGGGCAATAATCCGGCCGAAATTTTCGTCATTGGTACTATCGGTT
Organism: Flavobacteriales bacterium; assembly: GCA_027023475.1. Taxonomy (GTDB): domain Bacteria; phylum Bacteroidota; class Bacteroidia; order Flavobacteriales; family Flavobacteriaceae; genus JAADED01. The sequence continues at coordinate 6,898 of JALVVJ010000115.1, read as the reverse complement.
GCGTTGGCGGTTAAAGCGGTTATCAATTTGTCCGAATTGTCGAGTTTTTCCAAACTCCGTTTGTTGGCCACCAAAAAACTCCAAGTGCCCACGTTGTATTGTCCCGGTTTTTTCCGGCTGACAAAAAGATTGTTGATACGGTTTTGAATCAAATGTGCGGCATGTTCGGAAAGATACATTTTTTGCACGCCGGGCAATGATTCCAATTCCCCGACCGGCAGCGAAAAACTCACTACGGCATCTATATTTCCGTGTTTCAGGGAATCGTGAAGCTGGGTATAGTTGCCCGTAACAAGTTCCATTTTTGAAAGATCGATGTTGAGAAATTTTAAAATGGTGGAAAAAATTTGATACGAATAACCCGATTTGGAAGTCAGGCCCACTTTCCATTTCCCGTTTTTGTTCAGTGTTGTGATATGCTCCAAAGGCAAAGGTCTGCGCCCCTTGAAGTAAACTTGCAATTCTTCCCTGTACAACGGGACGACCACCGAAAGGTTTTTGGCGCCTTTCTCACGGTCGTAGATGCTGTTAATTAGCACATTGCGTTGTATCAATCCGAAATCCAAGGCCCGTTTGCGGAGCAAACGAATGTTTTCGTTGGAACCGTCGGTTTCGATAAATACGAATTTTTTCCCGGGAAATGCTTTGTTGTAGGCCCGTGCAATATAAGCGCCGGCCTTGTAATAATTACCTCGACGTTTGCCAGTGCCTATCACAAACAAAGTCGTGTCCTGCATATACCCCTCAAAGATACCCGATAGGAAAACCCATAAAAACCAAAAGAATTTTAAGCGTAACAATATTTCTTTAATCCTATATGTTTTTCATTGCTAACATACAAAAAAATTACAAAAATATTGTTGGGCTTAATATTTTAATTTTCATCGGTTTCGTGGCAAAATTCATCAATAATGAGTATTTATCACAAAAAAAAACCGGCCCGTAAAGGCCGGTGATTAATTTTGATTGCCGGATATTTCATCCAGCGGCATAGATAATCATGTCAATCAGTTTGGACGCATAGCCGTATTCGTTGTCGTACCAGGAAATGATTTTGAAAAAGGTATCGTTGAGCGCAATACCCGCTTTTACGTCCACGCTCGACGTGTGCGTTTCGCTTACAAAGTCTTGGGAAACAACTTCGTCGTCCACCACTTGCAGCACACCTTTCATTTCACTTGCGGCATATTGCCGGAATGCTTCGATGATTTCATCGTAGCTTGTGGGTGTGTTCAATTTTACGGTCAAATCCACGACCGAAACATCGGCGGTGGGTACACGGAACGACATGCCTGTCAGTTTGCCGTCCAGGTCGGGAATAACTTTACCTACGGCCTTGGCGGCACCTGTGGTAGTGGGGATAATATTCAGTATCGACGAACGTCCGCGTCGCCGCTTACTAGCCGGCGCATCGATGGGTTTTTGGGTGGAAGTGGCCGCATGAATGGTGGTCATCAGCCCTTCGGCAATACCGAAACGGTCGTGTAGTACTTTGGCAATAGGTGCCAGGCAATTGGTGGTGCAGGAAGCGTTGGAAAACACCTTGATGTTTTCTTTTAACTCGTGATGATTAACGCCATAGACGAACATGGGCGCATCCTTGGACGGAGCCGAAATAATCACGCGCTTGGCACCGGCTTTCAGGTGTTTGGCGGCCTTGTCCTTGTCGGTAAAAAAGCCGGTGGATTCAATGACAAAATCCACATCCAAAGCACCCCAATTGATGTTCTCCGGGTCGCGTTCGGCGGTGATACGGATAGGGTTTCCGTTGACAATCAGCGTATTTCCTTCTACTTCCACCGTGCCTTGGAACTTGCCGTGCACCGAATCGTATTTGAGCAGGTAGGCCAAATAATCCGCATCCAACAGGTCGTTGATGGCCACCACTTGCACTTCGGGACGCGTTTGTGCATAACGGAATGCCAAACGTCCGATACGTCCGAATCCATTGATACCGATTTTGATAGGTTTCATAGTCAAAAATGTTTTTTCTCAGGTTGTTAATATGGGAATAATTCTAATCAGTTCTTTGCTTACGCCTTTTTGTTCGGTTATGGCTTCTTCGAGCGGATAAACGATAACATTGTTGTTCCGGAAGCCGGTTACCACATTTCTTTTACCGTCGAGCAAGGCCTCCACGGCCGCAACACCAAGACGACTTCCCAGTACGCGATCGAAAACCGAAGGGCATCCGCCCCGTTGAATGTGTCCGATAATAACCACGCGGGCTTCGTAGTCGTGCAGGTTTTGTTCCACATAGCGGGCCAGTTCAAAAACGTTTTTACCGGATTTTTCGCCTTCGGCTACCACTACGATGCTACTGGTTTTTCCGCTGCGTTTGCTGCGTTTGAGCGCTTGCAGCAAGGAATCCACACCCCGGTCTTTTTCGGGAATCAAAATGTCTTCGGCACCGCCGGCAATACCGCTATATGCCGCCAAAAAACCGGCATCCCGCCCCATGACTTCGATAAAAAACAAGCGGTTGTGTGAACTGGCAGTATCGCGGATTTTGTCGATGGCTTCCATGGCCGTGTTGGCCGCCGTGTCGAAGCCGATGGTATAATCCGTTCCGCTTATGTCGTTGTCGATGGTGGCCGGAATACCAACAACCGGAAAATCGAATTCCTCGGCAAAAATTTTCATACCGCGAAACGAACCGTCTCCTCCGATAACCACCAGGGCATCGATGTTGTTTTTAATCAAATTTTCATAGGCCTTTTTACGCCCTTCCACCGTACGGAATTCTTCCGAACGAGCGGTTTTCAATATGGTTCCTCCGCGGTTGATAATATTGCTAACCTTACGTGCCGAAAAACGTTCCACATCACCTTCGATAAGCCCTTCATAACCGCGAAAAATACCGAAAATCTCTTTGTTGTAGTAAACACTGGCACGTACCACTGCACGGATGGCCGGATTCATACCCGGCGCATCACCTCCCGATGTCATTACGGCAATGTTTTGTATTCCTTTACTCATAAATGCTTTTTATTATTACAAGATTGTAAAGGTACTAAAAATCATAACGTTTAAAGGCCTCCATGGCCTCGTATTCGGCCAATCCCAATTTATTGTATTGAATGGCCAAGTCCTTGTTTCGTTGTTCGGCACGCATCCAAAATTCGCGCACATCGTCGCCACGGTACATGACCAAATCTTTCTGGGATTGATGGTAGAAAATGGCATGCCGTTTTTTGAGTACTTGGTCGGGACTCATGGGTACGGCCATATCGATTTCGTGTACTTCAAACTCATCCCATGCCCCGCGATATAGCCATACACGCAGGTCTTTGGCATAATCACGTTCCTTAATAATTTCAAGGGCGCGCATCAATGTTTCGTAGGACAATTGATGTGTGCCGTGCGGGTCGGCCAGGTCGCCGGCGGCAAATATTTGATGCGGTTTCACCAGGTCGATGATGTTTTCCATAATACGAATATCGGCTTCGCTGATATGTCGCTTATGAATTTCGGGCGCATCGTAGAAGGGCAAATCCAAAAAGTGGATATTCTTTACCTTAACACCCAAAAAGCGCAAAGCGGCAATGGCTTCGGCACGGCGAATACTGGCTTTGAGTTTTTTGAGCAAATCCGTATCCGAAACACGATTTTCCTGTTGTAATTCGGCCATCAAACGGTTGATTTCCTCGTTGCTAAAACCCAAAAAGTTATTTACTTCCAAATATTTCAAGGCCTCTTCGTCCGATACGGCACTGTAACCGGCCACCTGATAGGCCACATGCACTTCGTGTCCCTGTTCCACAAGCCGATCCAAGGTGCCGCCCATGGAAATCACATCATCGTCGGGATGCGGACTGAACACTAAAACACGTTTCGGATAGGGTTGCGCACGTTCGGGACGATTTGTATCATCGGCATTGGGCTTACCTCCGGGCCAACCGGTAATGGTGTGCTGCACCAAGTTAAAAACATCGATGTTCAAATCATAGGCCGACCCGTAGTGGGCAATTAGTCCTGAAAGTGAATGCTGGTTGTATTCGCTGTCGGTGAGTTTAAGAATAGGCAAATCGGTTTTTTCGCTGAGCCAAATTACGGCCTTTTTGGTCATTTTGGGTGTCCAATCCACTTCCTTCACCAGCCAAGGTGTGTCAATGCGTGTCAGTTTGGATGCCGCTTCGGTGTCCAATACAAAAGTAACATGCGGATGTTTTTGCAGGTAAGTCGCCGGAATCTCGGCCGTAATATCGCCTTCAACGGTTTTTTTGATAATGTCGGCTTTTTTCTTGGACCAGGCCAAAAGCACAATGCGCTTGGCCTCCATAATGGTGGCAATGCCCATGGTAATGGCTTTGCGTGGCACATTGTTGAGTCCGTGAAAAGCGGGCGCAGCATCCACCCGGGTGATATAAGACAATGTAATCAGGCGTGTGCGTGAATTGATATTGGAACCGGGCTCGTTAAACCCGATATGCCCCGACCGGCCGATGCCCAATAATTGGAAATCCAAGCCGCCGAATTCCTTGATTTTTTCTTCATACCAACGGCAATATTCGTCCAAATTTTCCAAGGATACATTTCCGTCGGGAATAAAAATATGTTCGGGCGGAATGTCCACATGCTTAAACAAATATTGCTGCATATAATAGTGGTAGGAATTCACGCTTTCGGGTTGCATGGGATAATACTCGTCCAGATTGAAAGTAACCACGTTTTTGAAACTCAATCCTTCCTCCCGGTGCATACGCACCAATTCGTCATACACTTTGATGGGCGAAGCCCCGGTGGCCAACCCCAAAACGGCATATTCGTTTTTGGCGGCTTTCCGCCGGATCAGGTCTGCAATTTCACGGGCCACCGCCAGGGAACCTTCCTTATCATTCTCAAACACAACATTATGGATGCGTTCATAACGGGTTTCTTCCACCTGTCCGGGCTGTTGATAGGCAATGCTTTTCATTTTTCGTAGGTATTTCGACAAATATAAAAACTTGGGCTTCCCCAACAAATGATTTGGTCATTTTTCAGTAAAAAAAACTCCGGCCAAAAACCGGAGCCCCTGCGAGCCACCCACGGGACTCGAACCCGCGGCCTGCTCATTACGAGTGAGCTGCTCTACCAACTGAGCTAAGGTGGCTTTACAATTGATTGATTTTGTCCTGAAACTCGCTGAGTTTGGCACGGATTTCCTCGTTGAGTTGCTTAAAATATGCTTTTTTGTTTTCCGCTTTGCGGTGGGCGTTCACTTTGCCCAAAAAATCTTCGTAAACATCCAGAATTTCGTTAATCAGCGCACTGGTGGATTTATTTTCCGTGTCCGATGCCAATTGAATGAGTAACACTTGGTCGATCAAACTGCCGAATGCGTATTTGAGCTCTTTTTTAAGGTCGCGGATACTTGTAGCCATCATGCCGTGCTTTTGTTGGCGCAAATATAGGAATTTTTGTAATTGGATACCCGTATTCGATGCTTTTATTTTTTCGGGCGCCCGGCCGTCCCGCCCTCGTTTATCCATGCCGCAGCGTTTCACTTCGTTTACGCCGCGGCGTTTTCACGAGGCGGGACTTGCTTCGCGCGTACCCTGCCGGACGTTAGGTTCCGACATCGTGCACGCGAAACGGGAGGCGTCCTATTAAATATTAAAATCCGATCAGTTCGTCCATACTTTCCAAAACTTTTTGGACATAATCCTTGTAGGCGGCATACTCGGCCATGGAAATGTCGTATATGGGGGTAAGGGCCGTAATATCCACTTTGAGCACAGTGGGTGATACTTTGCGGTAGCTCACGTGGTAGCGGTGCCCTTTGTAGGTGTAGGTTTTGGTTTTGGGTATGGCCTTGAAGCTTTTTCCGTTTTTCAAGCGGATGGTGTAATGCATATTGTAGCGATCGGTATCTTCGTAGCGGCTGTATTTGATGGGGTATTTGCGCTCATCCAGTTGAATGATGTCGGCCGTATAGGGGTTGAGCATCAAAGGAAGTTTAAGCGCATACATGCCGCCCAGTTTTTGCAACTTGTTTTTGATTTTGAAACGAACTTTTACGCCGGATTCGGGTTTGGCGGGATCCTTGTTGATTACCTGATAATCGATTAGCTCTAAATCCAAATCGTCCAAACCTTCAAAGAATTTTCGGATTTGCTTTTTCAGTTGTTCATCGTTGTCTTCGTCCAGCAGTTGATTAATGGACGAATTTACGCGTCCGTGGGTGGTGTAGGTAATTTCCACCGTTTGCTTGTTGCCCGAACCGATGATATAATTAACATCCATAGTGCGCACGGTTTCCACTTGGGGATAAGTGTTCAGGTGCAGGAGCCCGTGTTCCACATCATCGTTTTGGTAAGGAATTTCCAGTATAACGGCATTGATAAGCGAATTGGGAAGCGAACGGAAAGGTAGGTATTTGTCGGTCAGTTCCAGATAGTTTTTCTTGCCGTCGAGTATCACGCGCACAATGGCGTGGTTAAAGCCGACCGAAGGCATCAAAGGATCCATTTCTCCGTTGTCATTGGTGTTGACCAATACCAAATTCACTTTCAGGCCGGCCTTGCGTCCCAGCGTGAGGAACAATGTGGCAAAATCCTTGCAATCGCCCAGTTTGGATTCGATGACGTGGGCCGGTTTTTGAGGAATATAGCCGCTTTGACGGAAATCCACATAGGAATAGGTTAGGTTTTCGTTCATCCAGTCATAAATACGTTTGGCACGTTCGGTTTCGGAGAGTCCTTGGGTTCCTTTGGGGAAAATTTCGTCGAATGTTTTGTTGACCACGTCATTGTATTCGATGGATTCCTGACTGAGGTCGTGATACCATTCGGCGATTTTGTCCCACGAAGCAATGGAGCTGAAATGCACCCTGTTTGCCACATCCGCAAAATGGGGCATATAGTCTTCTTGGGCGGGCAGGGCGGGGACATCATCCTGCTTCCATTCGTATTTT
>JALVVJ010000114.1 GCA_027023475.1 Flavobacteriales bacterium | reverse complement strand
CTCCGGCGCCGTGGTCTCTTGCGCTGCGAGCCCCCGCCGCCGGAACAAAAAATACGGCTTTCGCTTCACCGCATAACCGCTCCCATCCCTGGCGCGTTTGGCGCGCGATAAATCGCGCTTGAATACCGAAACCGAATAATCGATTTAAGATTTCCGATTTGCGTTCGTCTACTTTAAACATTGAAGGCGAAACCGCCCTGCGGGTTCGCCGCAACCCGAGGAGACCAAAGTGCTCCGAGGACCGCAAGGAGACACCGCAGGTGGCTCCGAAGCACCCGGAGCGAGACCGCCAGGGCTCGCGGAACTTGTCCCGCACATTGCACAGCAATGTCGGGAGGCGCGGAACAAGACAAGGGGCGCCGGTGCCGCGCCGAAGGCGCGGGCCGGCGACGCAAAACAAGTGAGGAATTTTCCGGTTGCGGCGTTTAATAATGTCCTGTCCGGCATGGGAAGTATTCGCTGTCAAAAACTTTGCGCCGCCGGCAGCGGAATGTTCATTCCGCCGCCGGCGCCCCGAAGGCTTGTGGAGCCGCGTAACTTGTCCCGTACATTGCGTAGCAATGTCGGGAGGCGACCGCAGGGCGCCGGAGCGTCCATAAAAAAGATGGCTTACTTCGGCTCCAAAATCACATAGGGCACAATCATTTCCTGCAAAGAGATACCGCCGTGCTGGTAGGTGTTGCGGAAGTGTTGGGCATAGTGCGTGTAGTTGTTGGGATACACGAAAAAGTAATCTTCGCGGGCAAAAATATAGGTTCCACCCACGTAGGGCGAGGGCAGTTGCAGGCGTTCGGGCTGGTGGCAAGCCATCACGTCCTTGTCGTTGTAGGTTAAACTGCGGCCCAGCTTGTAGCGCAGGTTTAAGCTGGTTTCCTTGTCGCCGATCACCTTGGTGGGACGTTTGACGTTGATGGTGCCGTGGTCGGTGGTCAGGTGGATGCTGCGGCCCTGGCGGGCGGCCGCTTCGATGATGTGGTAGAGCGGCGAATTTTCGAACCAAGTGGCCGTGAGGGCACGGTAGGCCTGGTCGTTGGCGGCCAGTTCCTTGATCATATCCATTTCGGTTTTGGCATGGGAAATCATGTCCACAAAGTTGTAAACCGTAACAATGATGTCCTTGGCGCCCAATGAGGGAATATCGCGTGCGGTGCGCTCGCCGAAACGGTAATTCAGTATTTTGAAAAACTCGATGTCGGCCCGGACTTTTTTGCGTTGAAGAAAATCGGTGAAAAATTCTTTTTCGTAGAGATTTTTGCCGCCTTCGTCGGGGTCGTCTTTCCAGTATTGCGGGAAACGTTTTTTGATTTGTGCGGGCATCAGGCCGGCAAAAAGGGCGTTGCGGGCATATTGCGTGGCCGTGGGCAGGATGCTGTAATAGGCGTGTTCGGCACGTAGCCGGAAACGGTCTTTGAGCAAGGGGTAGATGCTCATCCATTGGTCGTAGCGTAAGTTGTCAATGACCACCAGCAGGACGGGCTTACCGGCATCGGGTAGCAGGTAGCGCCCTAGCACTTCGTGACTAAATGCGGGGAGTTCATCGTCGCTTTGTTGGAGCCGGTCGATGTAGTTTTGTTCCACAAAGCGGAAAAAGGCGCGGTTGGCTTCGGCCATTTGGCCTTCGAAAATTTCGCGCATCTGCCGGTCGTCGATTTCATCCAATTTGAGGTCCCAATAAAGCAATTTTTTGTAAAGTTCCACCCATCCGTCCCAGGTGTCGGTGTAGGAAAGATCCATGGCAATGCTACGGAATTCGCGCTGGTAATTCTGAATGGATTGCTCGGTGACCAAATCGCGTTTACGGAAAATCTTTTTCAAGCTCACGATAATTTCGTTGGGATTGATGGGCTTGATAAGGTAATCGGTTATTTCCTTGCCGATGGCTTCTTCCATGATGTTTTCTTCTTCGGATTTGGTAATCATGACCACAGGCAGATAGGGGTCGATGCGGCGAATTTCCATCAGGGCGTCCAAGCCGTGAAGGCCGGGCATTTGTTCGTCCAGAAAGATTACGTCGAATTTTTGTTGTTTAAGCAAATCGATGCCTTCGGCGGCAAAGGTGGCCGTG
>JALVVJ010000113.1 GCA_027023475.1 Flavobacteriales bacterium | reverse complement strand
AAAGCTTGCCCCCTGTCGATATTTTCGTAGCCAATATCAACCGCAATATCATCCTTAGGGATTTGGATGCCTATACCCGCAAGGTTAAGCCGGGCGGACGATTGATGCTCAGTGGTTTTTTTGCTGCGGATTTGCCTGCCATCCGTAACCGGTTGCCGGGAAACATTTGGCACGAAAATCGCCGGCTCGAAAAAAACGCCTGGATTGGCATTGAATTTGTTAGACTTGGGAAAAAAATATAATTTTGTTTGACCCAAAAAGGTAAATCCTATTCTTATGCAAGAAAAAACCTTTTCACAGAATAACCAACAACTCAAAGACCAAAAAGTCCACCGGTTGATATTGTTCAACGATGACTTCAATACCTTCGAACATGTGATTGTGATGCTTATGGAATATTGCGGCCTCACCGAAGAACAAGCCGAACAGTGTGCCTGGCTTACCCATTTGCGCGGTAAATGTGCCGTCAAGGAAGGTAGCTATACCGAACTGGAACCCATAGCCGGCGCATTGCTCGACCACGGACTAAGTGTTGAAATTGTTTAATTATCAGGGAACCTCGTGATATGTTACGTCGATTTTTTTTGTTGATTATTATCCTTCCGGTTTTCGTTTTGCGGGCACAAGACGATGTGCAAATAATCAAACACGAGGTCAAGCCCAAGGAAACCCTTTTGTCCATTGCCAGGAAGTATAAAGTAACGCCTTACAAGATTATTAAATACAACCCCGGTATTACCGAAAACATCCATCCGGGCGACATTATCAATATTCCGCTCGGAAAAACCGTGCTCGACACTTTGCAAGCCGAAAAACATTATGTAGGATTCAAATACCACACCGTGGGTGAAAACGAAACACTTTTCAGCATTTCGCGCCAATACAATACCACGGTGGACGATATTGTGGCGGTAAACCGCATCGAACCCAACAATATCAAATTGGGGCAAATCATTATCATTCCCATCCTGCCCGACCCGCACCGGCGTATCGACACCACGCGTTACACCTTTTACACGGTCAAACCCAAAGAAGGCAAATGGCGTGTGGCTTACAAGCACGGCATCACGGTCGAAGACCTGGAACGGCTCAATCCCGAAATTAAAGGCAAGCCTTTGCAAGTAAACCAGGAGCTGGTGGTGCCCAAAAACCGCGCCGAAATTCATTCGCGCGACGAAAAAAAATATATCTACCACGAAGTGCAACCCCTGGAAACGGTGTTCGGACTGAGCAAACAATACGGCATTAGCCAGGAAGAACTCATACGTGCCAATCCCGAACTTACCGAAGGGCTTAAAGCCGGACAAATCATTCGCATTCCGCGCAAAACCCAAACCGGCGAAAAGGCTTCGGACGATGGCCGTTTCTTTTACCACAAGGTGGCGCCCAAAGAAACGGTTTACAGCTTGACCAAGCGTTATAACATCACCACATCGGATTTGCTCAAATACAATCCGCAATTGGCCGACGGGCTCAAAGCCGGAATGACCCTGCGCATTCCCAAACCCGATTTCGAAGTGGTGTTCGACATCAACGCACCCTTGTTTATTCGCATTGTCAAGCGGCTTAAACCCAAGGAATTTGTTACCAACCTGGTGGAAAACGCCCGTAAGGATACGGTTTACCGCGTGGCCGTGCTATTGCCGTTCCGCCTGGACCAATTCAAACGCTCCGACAGCACAGGCAAAGCCTGCATTTTGTTGTTGCGCGACAAGGTTACCGATTATTATGCCGGCATTCGTGCCGCCAAAGACAGCTTGGAAGCCATGGGCTTTCGTATTCAAATGGATGTGTTCGACACCAAGGCCGATGCCAAACAAACCGAAAAAATATTACTGAATAACGACCTTTCGGACTACGATTTTGTTCTGGGCCCCGTGTTTCCTCAAAATATTAGCAAAACGGGCGAAGCCCTGATGTATTTCAACACACCCGTGGTTGTGCCCGGCTACAAAGGTATGGGCTTTCCCAACCTGGTGCAAACGGTGAGCGATTCCGCATCCTTGGCCAATCATATGCTGGCCTATATCGATGAAGTGAACAACGACGGCCAGATTCTGGTAATTTAT
>JALVVJ010000112.1 GCA_027023475.1 Flavobacteriales bacterium | reverse complement strand
GCTTCGAGGCCCGCGAAGGCAGACCGCAGGGCTGCCGGAACTTGTCCCGCACATTGCGCAGCAATGTCGGGAGCCGCGGAGCAAGACAAAGGGCGCCGGCGCCGCGCCGAAGGCGCGGGCCGGTGGCGCAAAATCCCGATATAATTTTCCGTGAATGGCGCAGAACTTATATGTCCATTTTGGCGTCAATCACCGCCAAATTTTGCGCCGCCGGCAGCGGAATTCCATTCCGCCGCCGGCGCCCTGACGGCTTGCGAAGCCCCGCAGCGACCGCAGGGCGCGAAGGGACCAAAACACCGGAATGAATAGCCGGATTTGTCCGAAATAAAAAATTTTTACTATTTTTGAACTTAAATAAAAACAGGCCGCCTATGATATAGAGCTACGTATTGCAAAATTACATCCTATGAAAGAAGTGCAAATCTCCGATGCGGAGTTGATACGTAGCTATGCCGGCGGTAATGAACAAGCTTTTTCGCGTTTGATGGCGCGCTACGAGCATAAGCTTTACGGTTACATAATGAACCGTGTCAAAGACCCGCATTTGGCGCAGGATATTTTTCAGGAAGTTTTTATCAAGGTTATCGACACCATCAAGTTTAAGCGCTACAACGAGGAAGGGCGTTTCGGCGCCTGGCTCATGCGCATTGCCCACAATATGATTATCGATCACTTCCGCCGTCAGAAAAGGCAAAAAAAACAATACGACACCGAAGAATTTTCGGTTTTCGACATTTTGCCCGACAACAGCACGGCCGAAAACCAATTGGTGCGCCTTCAAACCATTGACCGGGTGCGCAAACTAATCGACGAACTACCGCCCGAACAACAACGGGTGCTCAGAATGCGTATTTATGAAAACATACCGTTCAAGGATATCGCCGAAATGTGCGACATCAGCATTAACACGGCACTGGGCCGTATGCGCTATGCCTTGATCAATCTGCGAAAACTGATGAAAAAATACAATATGGACCTTTCGGACTAAATCTTAAAGTATTTGTCCAATTTTTTCTCTTTGATACCCAATACTTTCAGGGCAAAATTTTCGATATTCATACCATTTTCTTCCATATAACCCTGAAAATATTTTATAGCGTAATCGGCACCTGCGTTGCGTTTGATTTCAATCAATTTGCTGAATAATTCCGCTACAATTTGGGCCGATGCTTCCGGAAGCATTTTGATTTCGAGGATAAATTTAGGTTCCTGGCTTCCTTTGGTAAAATAATGCGACGAACGAACTATTCCCCAATAACATTTTCCGTCTTTCATGCGTCCGCTCATCAAGAAATAGAATTTCTTCTTTTGCACCATATAAGGAAAAATCATTTGGTCGTAACCGCCTTCTTCGAAATCCTCTACGAAAAGCACTTTGAACGGCTCTCCTACCAAATCATCAATGGACAAACCGGTAAATTTCAAAAAGGCATCATCGGTAAAAATAATACGCCCTTGTTCGTTGAGCCGGACTTTGAGCGTATCGTAAACACTGAGTTGAACACATTCCATGATGGAAATTTTTTAATGGATTTCGGTTGGATTTACCATAAACCGAAACGGCGTTTTTTGTTTTTCTTTACGGTTTTAAGAATCTCATCGATGCCCATCTCACGTGCATCGACTTTGAAGAGTTCTTTCAGCGGAATTTCGGCATTCATGTATTCGGCTAATTTTTTCTCACCGCCGAATTTGTTTACAATATACTCGGACAGGCAGGATACGTTGCGGTCCTCGAACCATCCTTCCAAGTATTTCTGTGCCACCTTTTCTCCACCACCATGATTTTCAATTTCATATATGATTTGGAACAATTGTTCCAACTCGCCCCGGATTTCCAAGGGCAAAAATTTGCGGCGGATAAATATGGCCGTAGGTTTATTCTCATGCATCCGGGAATGTATATCTGCTACCGTCCAAAAGAATTCGTTGTTTTTGGTGTAATTTTTTGAGGCAAAATAAGCATGTTTATGTGACTTGATTGTTTCCCAAATACGCTTGGAAATTACAGCCGGCAAACGTGGGTCTTGTAACTTTTCGTGGGATTTTCCAATGATTTCCGCTTCGGTATAGCCGGTTACGTCCGTATATGATTTATTAATATAACGTATGGTGCCGTCTTTGCCCAATTTACAAACCAACGTAACATCAGGGGATAATCCTTTCTCCAATTCCATAATTAACTTAATTTATTATGGCCACAAAAGTATGACTTTTTATGACAAAAATCAAATAATCTCTATCCTTTTTATCCGAATAATTTTCCGAAAAATCCTTTTTTGGTGGTTTTGCGAATGGCTTCCTCCGCACTATGGTCAAATTTCTGCGAGCCACGGCCTTTCATCAAATCATCATCATTGATTTCGGCACGCATATATTCCATCAGTTTGTCTTTGGTAAGCCCAAACAAATCCAAGACCAATTCATCATAAGTTTTTCCCATATCGTCCAAAAGTCCTTGCAGATAAGCACCCGATGCTTCCATACCACCTTTGTCTTCCAATTTGCGCAATTTGGCATACAATTCGCCGAAATAATGCTTCACATTTTCGGGAATGGCCTTGCGGCGGGAATAATAGGCGGTGATGTTGCCGTTTTCATCTTCTTTCCACTTGAAATCCGTTACCACCCAATAATAACGTCCACTCTTGGAAAGGTTTTTGACAATGGCATGAATGTTTTGCTTGTTTTGAAGGCGATCCCATAAAACTTTGAAAATGATTTTGGGCATATCCGGGTGACGAATCACATTATGCGGCTGGCCCATCAATTCCCATTCCTTGTATTCCGAAACCTCAACAAAATAATCATTGGCATATTCAATGATACCCTTGGGGTCGGTTTTGCTCATAATGGTTTTGTAAGGAAACAATTTGATTTCCTCGTCAATCGGTGTGGGTTTGATAATCCTTCTCATACTACTTTTGCCTTTTTATTTTGATGCAAATATAATTCTTTTTGTTTAATCGTAAACTATTTTTGTTATTTCTTTAATAATATGGTTCCTTTACTTTTCCGCTCCACTATGCTCACAAATACCATACCAAAAAAAAAAACCGAGCAAAACTACGTAAGTTTTTTAAATTTGCCGATATGAAAATTACCAAAGCCGATTTTGTCAAAAGTAGCAAGGAAATCAAGGATTTACCTTCCGGCGACAAACCCGAATACGCCTTTATCGGCCGTTCCAATGTGGGTAAATCCTCGCTCATCAATATGCTCACCGGGCGAAAAAATCTGGCCAAAACATCTTCCACACCCGGAAAAACGCAACTTATCAATCATTTTCTGATTAACGACAACTGGTATTTGACCGACTTGCCCGGCTACGGCTATGCCAAAACATCCAAAGCCAACCGTTCCGAATTTCAAAAAATGATTCGTTCCTATCTCAAAGAACGAAGCAATTTGGTCAATACATTTTTGCTGATCGACGCCCGGCACAAAGCCCAAAAAATCGACCTGGAATTTATGCAATGGCTGGGCCGCAACCATATCCCCTTTGCCATTGTATTTACTAAGGCCGACAAACTTTCCAGCAATCAATTGGCCAAGCAAATCAAGACCTACCAAACCGAAATGCTGCGTCAGTGGGCAAGCATGCCGCCCTACTTTGTCAGTTCCTCGGTTTCGGGCTTGGGTCGCAAGGCCATACTGGATTATATTGAACACCTTAACACACAACTAAGTAATCATTTTTCGAAAAAATAAACCTTGACACAAGTAGTAACTTAGGTTACGCGGATTGTTTTTTTTATGTTAATTTTAATTAATGATTTTTAGACTTGAATTTAGCCGGACATTCCATTAGATTTGCATAAAAATTTCCGCACATTTCGATTCGTCGCTACATATTTCCGGCCATTACCGCCTTAATGCTTTTGGGAGCGGGAACACATTATTGGTGTTTATCGGAACGCATGCTTATTTTCGGCGATAGCAGTATCTACCTTGAACTGGCCCACAATTTGGCACAAGGCAAGGGCTTCCGTATTTGGCATGAAGGGCATTTTATTTTTTACCCGTTTTATCCGCCGCTGTATCCTTGGCTTCTTTCATTGACCGGTCAAAGTGTTTTTAACGCCCGCATCATCGGATTATTTTCGCTCCTTATTGCTTCTTATTTTTTATGCCGCACATTACGGCTTTTGAATATCACCAAGTTTTGGACCCACTTTGCAGTGCTTCTTTTTCTGTTTTCGTGGCTTTATCCCTTGCATCAAATCATCATTACCGAACCCTTGTTTCTGGCCCTTTTTACCTTACAACTTTGGTCATTGACCAAATGGTTCAAAACAAATAAAATCCCTTACCTCGCGTTGGCCGGAGTTTTTGCCGGACTCATGCTCCTGACCCGCTACGCCGCTATGGGTATCGTAGGGCCCATTGCTTTGTGGTTGCTTCTTACCGGCCGTAAAAGGATTCAAAATTTCTTCGCCTACTTATTACCTACGCTGATTTTATTCGGTCCGTGGCAATGGGCAGTCATGCAGAGCGGCTCGGGTTTGTTCGGCCGGCAGATGGCTTTTCACCCGCCGGGTAAGGAACATTACAAGGAGCTGACCGTTACCTTGGCCAATTGGCTGAGCCCCGGGCTTACTCCTTGGTTTGCGGGCCCTGTATTATTGCTATTGGTATTCCTTGTTTGGAAAAACCGGAAAAATATTCATATTAATCGCCTTTCCGGCCTACTGCTTTTTATCTTGGGCGGATACTTTTTGTTTGTCGTTGCTGCGGTTACCTGGGCCGATTTCACTACGCCCATGGACAACCGGATATTTTCGCCCCTGTTCATCATACTATTGATTTTCCTGGCATTTCTTCTAAAACATCAAAAACCGAAAATGGCTACACGCCTGTTAGCAGCCCTACTGATACTTTCCTACACGGTTCATTTTATTTGGTATTCGCGCGCCTATGCCCGTGGCGACATTGATGTAATACGTATTCATGATGCCAAAATAATCCGTCAGTTGCAACATAGCCCCCAAAAAATATATTCCAATGCCATTGATATTATCAAATTGGATGTTCCGCATTACGACCGGCTGTTCGACCTCCCCGACCACTACCACCGGATGACCTTGCGCAACAACCCCGGTTTTGACCGGCAAATGGAAAATATTCGCGCCGAAGTCAGCCGCGGCGATGCCCTGGTGGTTTATTTCTACGGTTTCGATTTCCGGAAATTCCAAGCCCGCAAACAGGAAATTCTCCGGATTTTTATGGGACTTCCCATTAGGGAATTCGACGACGGACTGCTTATCGGCCAACCTGTGGACACCCTTATTTCATCCGAAGCTCCTACAATGGATGTGCTCCACGAATAATGGCAATTATCTTACCTTTGCAAGGTAAGTATATGCGTATGAAAATAGCGCTGGCACAAATCAATATTACCATCGGCGATTTCGAAGGCACGGCCCGGAAAATCAAACAATATGTGCAACAAGCCCGCAACGGCGGTGCACGGCTGGTTATTTTCCCCGAATTGAGCATTACGGGTTATCCGCCACGGGATTTTTTGGAATTCGAAGATTTTGTCCAACAGGCAGGAGCGGTTTTGGAACAACTCAAACCGTTGAGCCGCGACATCGGTATTTTGGTAGGCCTTCCCACACCCAATCCCCAACCCGAAGGCAAGGACCTGCACAATACCGCCGTTTTGCTTTACCAAGGAAAAGAACTACACCGCCAGCACAAAACCCTGTTACCCACCTACGATATTTTTGACGAATACCGTTATTTTGAACCCGCCGCAAGCTGGAATACGGTCGAATTCGAAGGCCTCCGGTTGGCCGTTACCGTCTGCGAAGACCTTTGGAATTTGGGCAACGAAAATCCGCTTTACACCATCAACCCCATGGCCAAACTTATGGCCCGGAAGCCGGATATCATCATCAACCTTTCGGCCTCGCCCTTTGATTACCGGCATGCGCGTGAACGCATCCGTGTGCTGCGGGCCAATGTGCAGGCCTATGATTTGCCCATTGTTTACGTCAATTATGCCGGGGCCCAAACCGATTTGATTTTCGACGGCGGTTCGTTGGTTATCGACAAAGAAGGAAACATCCGCAAAGAATTGCCCTTTTTCGAAGAAAAATTGGATTTTTTCGACACGGATGAATTTTCCCTGCCCGGTCAAGACAACGAACGGCCCAAAGAAAAAATTTCCCTTATCCACGATGCCTTGATTACCGGCATACGTGATTACTTCGGTAAAATCGGTTTCCGAACGGCCATTCTAGGCCTTTCGGGCGGATTGGATTCGGCCGTAACGGCTGCACTTGCCGCCCGTGCATTGGGTCCCGGAAACATTACGGCCCTGTTGATGCCGTCGGAATTTTCGTCGGAAAGTTCCGTTACCGATGCCATGGGCTTGGTTCAAAATCTTGGAATCAATGCCGTAACTTTGCCCATTACTTCGGTTTTCGACACCACCATGGATGTGCTTCGCCCCTACTTGGGACCGGGTTTCGATGTTACCGAAGAGAACATCCAACCTCGCATCCGCATGATTTACCTGATGGCCTTATCGAACCGTTTCGGGCACGTACTGCTCAACACCAGCAACAAAAGCGAACTGGCTGTGGGCTACGGAACTTTGTATGGCGACCTGGCAGGCGGCCTATCGGTCTTGGGCGACGTGTATAAAACCCAAGTTTACGAATTGGCCCGTTATATCAATCGCAACGAAGAAATTATTCCGCAAAACATCTTGGACAAACCGCCTTCGGCCGAACTACGCCCCGGACAAAAAGACACCGACACCCTCCCACCCTACGATGTTTTGGACCCTATCTTACATTTGTATATCGAAGAACGAAAAAGTCCTTCCGACATTATCGAACAAGGTTACGATGCCGCTTTGGTGCGACGCATTTTGCGCATGGTCAACCGCAACGAATTCAAGCGCTACCAATTGGCACCCGTCCTGCGCGTATCGCCCAAGGCCTTCGGCATGGGACGCCGCATGCCCATTGTGGGTAAATACTTGGAGTAAAAACCGGTTTATTGGCAATTAACCAATAGATTGATTATCAACTGTCAAAATTTTTTTTATAACCACAGAAGACACAGAGTTAATTTTCACAGAGTAACTCAGAGGGTATTTTTATTAAAATTTCACCGGGTTACAAAGCGGCGATGTCCTCAATATTTACAGTAGCGGAAATGAATAATAAACTCTGTGCCGCACTCTGTGCAACTCTGTGGTAAAATTTTTATAAACCACAGAGGACTCAGAGTTTATTTCACAGAGTAACACAGAGGGTATTTTTATTAAAATTTCACCGGGTTACAAAGCGGCGATGTCCTCAATATTTACAGTAGCGGAAATGAATAATAAACTCCGTGAAACTCTGTGCCGCACTCTGTGCAACTCTGTGGTTAAAATAAATTAATTCCCTCCTAAAAAACCGCATAACGCCATGGCAAAATGGTAATCCGCATTATTCTTCCGTTAGCTAATCCTCCACATCAACAAAATAAGTAGCACTATCATCACAGATTACCCCGAAACATAACGCCGCTCCCCGGCTTTACTCCACCCCGTGCATCCTTCGTTTCAAAAAGCCGTCCAAGGACAAAATCAACAATCCGGCGGCAAAAGGTATCAGTGTAAAAATCAGAAAGAATCCCGAAATTCCGTAATGTGCCGCAATACCCTCCGACGCCTCGGCCATCATACCCGAAAGTTTGTTGGCCAAGCCCGTAAAAATATACCAGATGCCGAACATAAATCCCGTCATACGCAGCGGCGCCAATTTACTCACATACGACAGACCCACCGGCGAAATGGCCAACTCACCCATGGTGTGTAGCAAATAGGCCAAAATGAGCCATATCATACTCACGGCCGCCGTTTTTGCACCCGGCGGTATGGCCGATGCCCCCAAGGCCAACATTCCGAAACCGCTACCCAAAAATACGAATCCGATAAAAAACTTTCGCGCCGCCGACAAACGGAACCGCTTCCATACCTGCGAATATAAAGGCGCCAAGGCGATGATAAACACCGGATTCAGTATTTGAAACCAAGTGGTGTCCACCACCGGCGTGTCGGCCAGGATTTTGTCTTTGATGCGCAAATAAACCAATACCCAAATAATCGTAAAACTGATCGACGTAAACAACACCGTCAGCGGAAAACGCTTCCAAATACGCTTGGCCAGGGCATAAATCACATAAGTAAGCACCAACATGGGCGCCAACGACAACACCGTGTCCACCACCTTGTAAACGCCCGCCCAAGTGTCGGTTAGCACACGCGATGTATAGTCACGGGCAAAGATATTCATAGTGGTCCCCGCTTGCTCAAAACTGGACCAAAAAGCAATCACAAAAAAGGCAATGATAAAAATAACCGTCAACCGGTCGCGTTCTATTTTATCGTAACGCCCCAATCGGAATAATCCCGTAAACGCCAAGGTCAACAAACCGCCCGCAAAAAACAAAGTCCCCAAGCCCACCGGCATATCCAAATTTCCCGTGTGAAACACAAATAATTGCTCCGGTAAAAAACCTTTTCCGCCCGAAATCACTTCCACCAATCCGTTGATAACCCATAGCACCACGGCACCCGCGCCTATGGCGGCCATCAGTTTGTCCGTAGTTGTCCAGGGCACCCGTTTTTTTAGTTCTTCGGGTGGCAAGTCTTGTTTTTTCGGTTGCGGACGACGTGCTTCATCGCCGAAAATTTCCCGTGCAAAATAAAATTGCAACAGCCCGAACAGCATAAAAATCCCCGCAAGCCCGAATCCATACTGCCAACCGTAGTTTTCGCCTATCCATCCCACCAACAAAGTGCCGATAAACGCCCCGGCGTTTACGCCCATATAAAATATGGTATAGGCCCCGTCTTTTTTGGGACTGTGCGGCGGATACATCTTACCCACAATCGACGACATATTGGGCTTGAACAAACCCGTCCCCACCACCAAAAGCAGCAAACCCAAATAAAACACCCACTTCAAATTCACACCCTCCAACGGAAGGTCCGAAAGCGCCAAAGCCGCATGTCCGGCCGTAATAATCGAAGCGCCCACAATCACCGTTTTGACGTGGCCCCACAGGTTATCGGCCAACCATCCGCCCAGCATGGGCAAAAAATACACCAGCATCACATACCATCCGTAAAGGGCGTAGGCCCGCGTGCGCTCCCATTCCCAGCCGCCGTCCAGCATT
>JALVVJ010000111.1:966-2077 GCA_027023475.1 Flavobacteriales bacterium | reverse complement strand
ATATATGGACGGTATTCGTTTTGAAAGTTTTCCGGGCATTGAAGCGCCTTTCGGATTCGGCATCACCAAAAACACGGGTTTGGTGGATGTGCGGGCCCTGTTGCAAACCCGGTGCCGGCAGTTGGAAAAACGCGGATTGCTTATGCCCGAAAAATTCGATTATCGAAAACTTCAAATCGGGGACAACAAAATCCGCTATGGTGAAATAGAAGCCCGCCGGATTGTTTTTGCCGAAGGATTCGGGATGAAACGGAATCCGTTTTTCGGGCATTTGCCGCTTATGGGCACCAAGGGCGAGACCTTGCGTATCCGTTTGCCGCATAGTGGATGGCCCGTTATCAAATCCAATGTTTTTTTGGCCCCCATACCGGCATCGGATGAATACCTGACCGGCGCCACCTACGAATGGGTGGACAAAACCACCGTGCCCACCGACGAAGCCCGAAAAATCCTGACCGGCAAACTGGAAAAACTCTATTCGGGCCCTTATACGATTACTGGACAAACCGCCGGCATCCGGCCCACGGTCAAGGACAGGCGGCCACTGTTGGGCGTTCATCCCGAATATCCGAACTTGGCGGTTTTCAACGGATTGGGCACACGCGGCTTGATTTTGGCGCCGCGCTTGGCGAAAATGCTGTTCGAACACCTGGAATTCGGGATGGATTTATTGCCCGAAACCGACATCAAACGTTGGGAAAAACCTTGAAGAAATATCGGCGGGCCAAGTAAAGACGGAAAATATTTACCTTTGAAAGGAAAAAATACAAGCCAGATGAAAAAATTTCTTTTATTGTTTTTATTGACGGGCTTGATGTGGCAAACCCGTGCCCAATCGCTCATCAATGCCGGACCGATGATCGGCCATACGGATATGACCGAAGTAACCTTATGGATACAAACCACGCGCCCGGCCAATGTAAAATTCACCTATTGGCTGCACGGCGCCGATTTGGTGCGGGCCCATAGCACCGAAACCTGTCGGACCACCAAAGAGAATGCTTATGTGTGCAAAATAAAAATCAAGGATTTGAAACCGGGCACGGCCTACGATTATGCCGTGGTCATCAACGGGAAGCGCCAAAAATTTCCTTACAAACTTACGTTCAAA
>JALVVJ010000111.1:463-956 GCA_027023475.1 Flavobacteriales bacterium | reverse complement strand
TTGCAACGCTTGCTGGGCACGGTGGCCCATTATGCCATTTTGGACGATCACGATTTCGGGCCCAATGATTCGGACGGCAGTTTTTGGAACAAAAACACGACCATTGAGGTATTCCGGCTTTTTTGGGCCAATCCGTCGGTGGGAGTGGGCAACCTGAAAGGTGCCATTTGCACGTTCAGCTGGAACGATGCCGATTTTTTCCTGTTGGACAACCGCTACTACCGCGATGCCAACGACCTGAAAACCAAGCGCCCCAAAACTATGCTGGGCAAGGAACAATTGGAATGGCTTAAAAACGCACTGGCCAAAAGCCGCGCGCGTTTTAAATTCATTGTAATGGGGGGACAGTTCCTGAACACCGCCCGGCGGTTTGAAACATACAGCAACCACGGTTTTGCCGCCGAACGACAGGAAATTATCGATTTTATCCTGGACCAGGATGTGCGCAACGTGATTTTCCTCACCGGCGACCGCCACGAAAGCGAAATCAGCG
>JALVVJ010000111.1:0-453 GCA_027023475.1 Flavobacteriales bacterium | reverse complement strand
CCTCACCTTTTACCAGCGGGCCCAACACCCACGCGGCCAAGGAAGTGAATATGCTTCGCATACCCGGTTCGGTGATTATGCAACGTAATTTTGCCCGGGTGGACGTCAAAGGGCAAGGCAAAGACCGCCACGTGGAAGTGAGCTATTACGATACGGACGGGAAATTGATATATTCCTACCGCTTGGATTTCAAAAATCCGGTCCCAAAGGTTATACGAAATAGCGCAAAATAAAAAACACCCATTTTCGGGTGTTTTGCGGTGCGGACGGGACTCGAACCCGCGACCTCCGGCGTGACAGGCCGGCATTCTAACCGACTGAACTACCGCACCAATCCTTTGCGGGTGCAAATATAGAAAAAACTTTTTTTATGTTCCAAATTTATTCGCGCGGAATCAATATCACATAGGCGTAATTGCCCAAACTTCCTGTGCCTAAACCACTTATGCGTTC
>JALVVJ010000110.1 GCA_027023475.1 Flavobacteriales bacterium | reverse complement strand
AAATTACACCGGGATTTTGCGCCGCCGGTCCCGCGCCTGCGGCGCGGGACCGGCGCCCCTTGTCTTGTTTCGCGGCTTCGCGAACCGCCTTACGGCGTTTCGCTCCGCAGCTCCCGACATTGCTACGCAATGTGCGGGACAAGTTCCGGCAGCCCTGCGGTCTGCCTGCGCTCGGGCGTGGAGCCTGCGCCTTCCAACAGCGGGCCCCTCCCGGCTACGGCTTGTCTCCCCGCCGGCTCCGCGAGCCCTGGCGGTCTCGCTACGCAGCTCGGGGAGCCCGCACGCTTCGCCTATGGCTTCGCGTTGGTCTCCCCTCGCGCGCTTCGGAGCCGCCTGCGGCGTCTCCTTGCGACCCTCGGAGCCCTTCGGTCTCCTCGGGTATTCTTTTTGTCATTCCCGCGAAAGCGGGAATCCAGAAAAATAATGTAACATTTGTATTTAGACTCCTCATCAATCCCTTGGGTGTGAATCCTCTCCTTCAATGTTTACAATAGCAGAGCGGTGTCATTCCGACGGAGCCGCGCAGCGGCGACGAGGAATCTCTTCACGTATTGAACAATAGGAACGCAAAATTCCGTCCCGGATGGATTATCCGTGTCGAGATTTCTCAGTCGCACCCTTCGGGCGCTCCATCGAAATGACACACTGCTTCAATGTTTACAGTAGCGGACAAGCATAAACCCGGATATTCCAACCAAGGCCGGATGTCCCATTGTGGACGCGCGATTTATCGCGCGCCAAAAAGCGCCAGGGATGGGAGCGGTATGAGCCGATGCCGCGCCGCCGGCCTGCCACGGCGGGGTGACTGACAGCGGGAAGCCGCACCGCCGTGCTATGCAGGCCAAGAGCGCGGCGAGGCGAATTTAAGCGGACAGCCCGACGGCGACGGATTTCGGGCCGGCCGGTGCGAAAGCGCTCCGCCGCTTGAAGCAACGGGCGGTGCCCCGCCCGGCGCGCAGCAGCGCGCCGGGCGGCCGGCCGGACGTATTCGACTGAAAATCAATACGCCCCGGCCCGCGGCTTCGCCGCGGGCCGGGGCGTCGATAAATCCTGTTCCAACGTCCGGTCGGCCGCCGCGGGCTCCGCCCGCCGGCGGGGCCCCGAAACCTGGCGCCGGGGCGCCCGAATAATCCGTATTTACCAAATAAACCGTAAACCCAATTTGAATTCGCCGTTGCTAAAATCGTTTTTCATTTCCTTGGTATGCCACGGAAAACGGTTGGCCACCCAATTTCCATAAGAAAAATCCACCGTAAAATGATGCCAGTCGAAATAGCCGAATCCGTAGGTGTAATCGGGATCCCAAGGCAAAACCGAAGCGACCTCGGGATAAAAATATACGGCACTTTCCACATAGAAACGGTGCCAAACGGTATAACGCGCCGATGTGCCCAAAGTGATTTTGTGATGTCCCATCACTTTTTTCCCGTAGCGGTCGGTGTATTCGGGTTGATAACGCACAAAAGGGATAAGCCGTATTTGGGATGTGGCATCCAGTTTGAGCGGGCTCTTTTCGCCCAGCAAGTCATAATTATAACCCACCGTGAAAAATCCCCGCTTCATATTTTGCAGCAGGTTGTAGGAACCGTCAAAACGGTTGGGTTGGTAATTTTCATAGCCGTAAAAGAAATGTTTGTTCCGCCATTCGTAATTCCCCACGGCGTAGTAGAGATTGGAAAGCCAATGCGGCTTATTCGGGCCCGTGTGCATATCGGCCAAGAACATCAAGCGCACTTGCCATTCCTTGTGAAATTTGACCGTGAGATTGAAATGGGCGCCATAGCGGTTAAAATTGGTATAAGTAGCCCCGTCATTATCCAAATAGGTAATTTTGTTGTAAAACATTCCCATCGAGCCCGTTATCCGGTATTTACCCAACAGGCAGCAATGGCTGTGAAACACATCGGCCATGGTGGCGGCTTTTTTTCCGGGATAAAAGCCCTGCGCCCGGATTGTGGTTAAGGACAAAAACAGTAGCGAAAGGACAAAAAGTTTTTTCATAATTATTTATTGCTTGATTGTTTGGAATTTACACGATTAAGCGGCCCCATTTTTTTGTAGGCCAAAGCTTCCAAAATAACGGCATTGGTGTTGGCCGTAAGGGTTTTGTTTATTGCCCCGTTTTTGTCGTAGCGGCCGGCATACCAGCCCTTTTCGGGATTGTATAAATCGCGAACACTTTTATAGAGCGTGGAACTATACGGGTCGTCAAACAAAGTGGCCCAAGCATAGGCGGCTTTGGTGGAAAGTTGTTTAAAATCATCGGCAGGGTCGCCGTTTTCGGCCAAACATACCCATTTTTTGCCATTGACATATACCGCATTATACACAAAATAAGGCGCCCGGTCAACATGGTCTTCCGATACGGCCACCGGACGTCCGGTGATTTTGGCCCGCAGTTTTTGCACCTTGAACAAACGGTAGGCCAATTCCCGGGAATTCAGGTCGAATCCGTATTCCAAACCGTCCAAAATATAGGGTTCGGACAAAATATAATTGTAGGCCGGGTGATATTTGACTTCGCGCGTATCGGCACCGATTTGAATGCCGTAAAAATCCACGAATTTCAGAAAATCCGTATATCGGTAGGATTCCGATGCGTCATAGCCATTAATCATATATCCTTTGGATGCGTATTCTTCGTAGCCCAGTTTACCTTCTTGCACGATTTTTACATCCCTGTCTTTGAAACTGAACCCTATGCCGTGCAGCGTGGCGTCATTGCCCAATACCAAATCGATATTCCATTGCGAAACAATACTGTCGGCCAAAGGTGTGAATTCGGGAAAATGATTTTTGATACGCGCCACCGCACCCAAAAAGCGTCCAATGTCCATGGCCGACCAACCGACACCTTCGTTGATTACGTGGTTGGCATAGTCCACCATGGCCAAGGTTTCGGTATTATAAACCTTGTTGGGCAATTGATCTTTATACAAACGCAAACTTTTGATCGACCGCAGGGCCTTATACATCCGGCGGTGAAATTCCGTGCTATCGATGAGTTCCAATTGATAGGCGCTCATCAGGGCGTGCAAGCTGCTACTGATGTCCCAAAAAGTGGTGGCGGTGTATTTATCCACACTGTTATACAATCCGGTTTTATCTTGATAATTGTTTTGGAAATATTTCCAGGCAATTTCCGCATCACGCCTGTCTTGTTCGCTCAAAGTTTGGCCGTAGGGCCGTAGCGGATACGAAGGCGACGGCTTGATGAGCAATTCCTTGGAGAAAATATCTTTGTAGAACCCGAAATCCGACGGACGCGCCTTTTCGATAAACAACACCGCATTGGCGCCCAAATAGAAGGACGTCAACAACACCAGCGGGCGCACCAACAGCCGGAAAAAGCGGCCTATTTTACTCAGGTCGATAACTATTTTCATAAGCGCTATTGGGTTTTGGTGATGGATTGTTTAGTCTTGACGTAATGATTGATGGCTTTTTGGAACAAGGTTTTGTCCCATCGTGCCGCACGTACAAAAGGCGAAATTTTGTAGTAGGTAAAAGCCGACCAGAAAACATTGGCAAAAAAGGCCGACCACGACGGATGGCGGTCAATGGCCATCAAGTACAGGTTGTAGGCGATGCCCAGCGCCGTCAGGGCAAAAATGGCCACGTGCGGCCAAATATGTTGCAGGTTGGAACGGGAATAATTCACCGTTTTTTTGGTCACGTTAAACCGCACATTCCGCTTGACCAAAACCTTGTACAAAGCCCGGAGTTTGTACCAAAATCCGGCTTGGTAGAATTGTTCGGGCCGCTTGACCGATTTGCCCCAATTGCCCAGCGTAGTCAGTAGTACATTGAGCATCAAAAACGGAACAATACGGATAAAGAAATCAAAACTGAACGCTTTGAGCGGCGGAACCAAGGTAAAGAAAAAGAGTATGGGATAGAACACGAAAACCAGCAACCACAAAGGCGACAAATACGACCAAATGGTTTCCAGATAGGCCAAGCGCTGGCGAAGTGAAAGCCCTTTCATAAACACCGGATTGTAGCGACTGAAAGTAATGTCGATGGTACCTTCGGCATAGCGCGAAAATTGTTTGATAAAAATATCGAAGCTCTGCGGCGAAAGCATTTTGGCTTCCACTTGCGGATGCTGATAGGATTCCCAGCCGCGGGCGTGCAAAAGGATCGACGTAAATATATCTTCCGACACGTGATGCACAAACGGACGCAAGGGAATTTCCCGTTCCCATTGGCGGCGCAAGGCGTCAATATCCGCCGCAGGATTTTGTCGTTTGGCTTTGGCCAAGCGTTTTTCGATTTCTTTTTCCCGTTTTTCACGGGCCAATTTTTCCAGGGCGCTGCGGCGCTGAATGGAACCGGCTCCGCAACTGAACGAAGCATTGACCGCGTTGCGCCGGCGCAAAATCACGTCGTAGAACAATTCGGGATCGGTGCCGAATACGTTTTTACCCACTAAATACCGGCGCGAAAAGGGAACGAATTTGGCCAAAACGCGGCCCAAAAATCCCCATTTCACTTCCAAAAATTCATTGAGCGGAACACCGGGCGGAATGTCGTAGAACCATTGCGGAGTTTGTACCCAGGCCATTTTGGGATTGCGAAAATAACCGGTGGTATGTTCCAGAAAACCGGGAAAAATGCGCGTGTCGGCATCCAAAATCACAATCAAATCGCCGTCGGTTTGGACGAAGGCATTGTTCATATTACCCGCCTTAAAACCGATGTTATTATCGCGTGTGATGTAGCGAATGCCATATTTACGGGCCAATTCCTTGAAATTTTCGGCCTCCGGGTTACGTCCGTCGCGACGGCCGTCGTCGAGCAAATAAATATTGATGTCCACATCCGCATAAGGATAACGTACGCGTACGGCGTCGCGCACGGTGTCTTCCACTATTTCCAGCTCTTCGTTATAGGTCGTAATGTACAAATCGATTTTGACGGGACGGTCGGTTTGTCCTTCGTCCAATTCCTGAATTTCCGACAAAAAACGAACGGGCGGTTTCTGCGGAATATCCTTGTGCGACCAATAATTGATAATGGTGAGCAACGAACCGGCAAAGGCCAATACCTCGGCCACGTATAAGGGCACCGAAATCCAAGCGGCGTCCCAGTTGATCGAATGATTCCAACGCCAAATCAAATAGTCGAAGCCCACGAAAATAAACACCACGGCCACCAATTGAAACATGGCATCCCCGAACAGCGTGAAACGCGCCGGTTTGTAGGGCTTGCGATCTTCAAAAACTTGATAATATCTGGCATCCATCCTTGGCGATAAGTCAAAAAATCGGGCAAATATATTTCAAATCCCTTTAACAAACAGCAACAAAAATTACAGAATAATAGAACAAAAATTGAATTTTCCGAAATTCCACTGATTAAGACTGTATATATTTGAATTTTAGCGAACCGACCCGCGGTATTTTGCGACCGGTATTGCTCAGGTAATGTATGCGACACGTGGATGCCGACGCACGACCCTGACGCCATAGCACCCTCCTACAATATTTACAATAGGAGAACACCGATTCACAATTAAAAGGGTTAGGATTCCCTAATATCAAATCACAAATCGGCGTTTGATGGTTCGGTGTTCATCATTCGAGGGCGGCTTGTCGCCCGAGCCAAAGCGCCAGGGATGGAAGCGGTTATGCGCAGGCATGGCATCGCTTCAAGCATAAAAATATCACACCAAGTTTTGTTCTTTTTGCCGATAACGGCATTGACCATCCTTTCCATAGCTACGGCTATGCCTTCGGATGGCCTGCTTTGTTCTCGACAAAAATAACTTCAACTTTTCCGACATTTTATGCTTGCTGCAACGCTGCATGAATGAGGGCGGGGCGGCGGGGCGCCAAAAACAAATCTATGGTTTTAAAACAAATCCTTGAAAACCTTTTGCTTGGAAATTTTCCAAAAGCGTTCGCCGGAAAGGGCTTGTATGAACAATTCCGCCGAATTGCCGCGACCGAAATCCACGTCATAGGCGGTGGGTTTGAACTTTTTGGCCTGCGCAATTTTATCCAAAATGTCGTGTTTATCGTAGGTGGCATTGAAAATGCTCCGGCCCGAAGCCCTTCGGTTTTGACGGGTGCCCACGTTGATGCTTGGCACCTTGTAGTAGGGTGCTTCGCGGATACCGGCACTGGAATTACCCAGCATGTAACGGGCGTTTTTGAGCAGGGTTAGGAAATATTCAAAACGCATGGACGGCAGGATGCGAAAATGCGGACTGGCTTGAAATTGCTTATAGGCGTCCAATATTTTCCCCGAACCCAAATCATTGTTGGGATAGATGACCACAAATTGATCACCACTTTCGATGGCGGCTTCAACGACTTCCTTGGCGTATCTCTCCATTTTGTCCACTTCGGTGGTGACGGGGTGGAACATCAAAACTGCGTATTCGTCGAAAGGAATTTCGTAGTAGCGTTTTACTTCGTCAAGGGCGGGCAGTTGGTTAGAAAACATAATATCCAAATCCGGCGAACCGATGATAAAAATGCTGGCCGGGTCTTCGCCCATTTGTTCCAGCCGGCGGGCGGCTTCGCGGTTGGCAACAAAGTGGGCATGGGCCATTTTGGAAACGGCATGCCGAATCAGGTCGTCGATGGTGCCCGATACTTCACCACCCTCTATGTGGCCGGTGAGGATGTTGTTCAAACTTCCGGTGATGGCCCCAGCTAAGGCCTCCACGCGGTCGCCGTGGATGACAATCAGGTCGGGTTTGATGTGGCGGACAAAATGAGAAAAGCCCTCGATGGTTTTGGCCAAGGTCAAGTCCATGGTATGTTCCGAAGTGGTGTTGCGAAAACGGTGGATGTGGCGGATACCGCTTTTTTCGATTTCCTTGACCGTGAGGCCGTAGGTCTCTTCCAGGTGCATACCGGTTACAAAAACATGGGGCTCGAATCCCGGGTTGTTCTGCAAGGCCAGGATGAGGGATTTGATTTTGCCGAAATCGGCGCGCGTGCCCGAAAGGAAAACGATGCGTTTATTCAAAGTCGGTCCAGTTTAGATGTTCGTCTTCGTCGATATCGCGGGTGGCCTTTTTGCCCAAAAGTTCATTATAATGCTCGGCCTTGATGGCGCCGATGCCCGGGCGTTTGACCCAAATATTTTCCTTGCTCAACGTCTCCCCTTTGCGAATGGGCCGGATGGCCACCACGGTGGCAAAGGCAAAATCCATGGTTACCTGCTCTTCGGGGGCAGGTTCCTTGGTGCCGCCACGCATTTGCCATATTTCAAAACTTCCACGAATAAGTTCCTTGGTGGCAGCTTTGTCCATGCTGCAAACAATGTCGGGACCCTCGCGGTCCATGGTGTCGGTAAAATGCCGTTCCAGTATGCTGGCACCCAAGGCGGTGGCCGCCAGGCAGGCATTGTTGTTCACCGTGTGGTCGCTCAACCCGAAAACCTTGCCGGGAAATGCCGCCGCCAGTTCCAGCATGGCGCCCAAACGAACCAAGCGGGGCGGCGTGGGATACAGGTTGGTGGTATGCATTAGCGCTACGGGAACACCCGCGCGGTCGAAAATGTCCACGGCCTTGCGGATGCTGGGGATGGTGTTCATGCCGGTGCTCAGGATCACAGGTTTGCCAAAGCCGGCAATATGTTCCAGCAAAGGATAATTGTTGCACTCGCCCGAACCGATTTTAAAGGCCGGCACGTCCATACGCGCCAAGCGGTCGGCGGCAGCGCGGGAAAAAGGCGTGGAAATAAAAATCATGCCTTTGCTTTCCACATAACGTTTTAATTCTCTTTCCTCTTCCTCGCTCAACGCACTGCGGGCCATGATTTCGTAGATGGAAATATCGGCATTGCCGGGGATGACTTTTTTGGCCAGGCGGCTCATTTCATCTTCGGGGATGTGGGTTTGGTGTTTGAGCACTTCCACACCCGCTTCGGCGGCGGCATCCACCATTTCGAAAGCCACCTCCAACGAACCGCCGTGATTGATACCCAATTCGGCCACCACAAGCGGCGGATAATCGGGGCCTATTTTGCGTCCGGCAATTTCGAAAACAGGATTATTTTTCATGTTGCACATATTTTCTGTAAACAAATTCGGCCCAATCCCAATCCTCCTGAGTGTCGATGTCCACCATGCCGTAAATATGATCCGTTATCAACGGAAACACATCCGGCGTGATGATTTGACCTTTGCGAATATAGGACATCCGCGTGATATAAAACAAGCCGTTTTCGCGGAATAAGGGCTCCATGTCTTGCGATCGTTGGCCGAAGGTGTAGTTGAAGGGCATAAACTTTTCCTTTTCGATACGCCCTAACTTGTGTTTGACCGGCGACACGCTCATCAAGCTGTTGCGTCCCGAATTGTAGAAAATTTGAAGTGCATTTTGCCATAAATCCCGTGGCCGGAAAGGATTGGTGGGTTGCAGGAGGATAACGTCTTGGAAATCATTGCCAAACTCCACGGCTATGGCTTGAAGCACCTGCGCCGTGGGTGTTTCGTCCCGTGCCAATTCGGCGGGCCGGTGATGCGCTTCGATGCCCATTTTACCGGCCAAATCCAAAATCGCATCATCATCGGAGGAAACGATGATTTTATCACCGGGGCCGGCATGTTGCAAAGCGTATTCCATACTATGTTGAATCAAGGGCTTTCCGCCTAGCAAACGCATATTTTTACCCGGCAATCGCCGGGAATTCTTACGGGCTGGGATGAGGATGAGGTGGGGCATGGGTTTTTTAGTTATTGTAAAGTAGTAATTATTTTTGGTCGTAAGACATTGTTTTCACTGTTTAAAGAACTTTTTGAATAAAATTATTTGTCAATGTTCAAAACATTTTCTCGCTCTATTAAATACCTAAGAATGAGACTATCGCCTAACTTATTAAGATGTCCATAATCTTTAAAATAAGTATAATTTTTTGAGAGAGCTAATTTGTCGTTTAAATCTAATAATCTTACCTGATATTTTTTTGGGAGATAATAAAACTCATCCTTTATATTTTGAGGTACATTTTCAATATAATAATTTGTAATGGGCATTCTTATGAGAACGACCTCGCAATTGTTTTCTTTTAGTAAAGTTATTAGTTTATGTAAATATTTTCGTTGAATGTTATCATTCAATATATACTTCGGATTATACCAATGTCTATAAATTGCTTTTCTAATGCTTAAAGTGTCAGAAATACTTTTGTTGGTATTTTCTCTATGATTACTAATTAATATATGTTTTATTAGTCTAATGGGCATTTTATAATTAAAAAAATTCTCATCTTGTTTTTTGTATTTATCAATTTCAGGTAACGAATGTTTAATAAGGTTATAATCATTCATATGTTCTATCATTTTGTTTTTCCATCCGGGGTACAGGTTGTCATTTGCTAATCTATTCTCATATAGTTTTGACAGATTATGAAAGTTATAGGAAATGTATATTTTTTTACCCTTCAATTGATTAATAAATTCTTTTGCAAAAATATAATGGACAAAATATGGACTCCCATCAATTGAATTGTTATATATGCTAGATA
>JALVVJ010000109.1:378-2168 GCA_027023475.1 Flavobacteriales bacterium | reverse complement strand
AAACTGGTCGAAGGCGTTGATGTTCCAAAGCACACTTTCCACAAAGGTTTTGTGTTCGAACACGGCCAACATATAACCCAAGTTTTCGGGCATAAGGGCATCCCAAAGCCAAATGACCGACGGACGGTTGCCCGGAAAATGTTTGTGCGGTTCGTCATGCAGACGTCCAAAGGCTAAACTTTCGGCCTGGGCCAACATGTTGGCCAAAAGAAAACGCCGGTTTTCATGAGCATCGCTGGCACTGCGCACATAGCCCAAGAAAAATACCGGCAGCTTTTGCGTGCCCTGATGCAAGGCCTGAAAGAATGAATGCTGGGCATTGGTGCCCGTGTCGCCAAACACCACGGGTGATGTGGGCCCAACCACCGGACGTCCGTCGCGCTGCACGTATTTGCCATTGCTTTCCATGATAAGTTGTTGCAGGAAGAGCGGCAAATACTGCAAGCGCTGGCGGTAAGGTATATAGGCCTCGGTGCCATAACCGGCCAGGTTGTTATAAAGAAAGGTAACGGCCGCCAGCAAACGGGCCGGATTTTGCTCCAAAGGCAATTGGCAAAAATCCGCATCGGCCTGCCGGGCACCGGCCAGCAAACGGGCAAACACCTCGTAACCCAGCGACAAAGCTATGCTTATTCCTGCCGCCGACCATAGCGAATAACGGCCACCCACAAAGTCCCACATGGGGAAAATATTTTCGGGTGCTATGCCAAAGGCTTCGGCCCTTTCGGGATGGGCCGTAACGGCCACAAAATGTTTGGCAATGGCTTCATGGCCATAGTTTTCGATAAAATAATTTTGAATATGTCGGGCGTTCATCAGCGTTTCGGGCGTGGAAAAGGATTTCGACACCACCGCATAGAGCGTTTCTTCGGGCGGAAAACGGCGAAAAACATCTAGCAAGTGCTCGTCGTCCACATTGGAAAGAAAGGTCACCGGAATGTGCGCATGCTCCTTCAAGGCTTCGGTAACGGTTAGCGGACCCAGATAGGAACCGCCAATGCCAATGTTCACCACATAACGTATGGGCTTGCCGGTAATGCCCCTAAGCTCTCCGCGATGCAAACGGCCGGTCAAGCTTTGTATCCGCTCGAAAACCTCACGGATTTGCGGCCGGATATTTTGTCCGTCCACAAAAATATCGTCATCGCTGCGCAAAGCCGTATGCAGGGCCGGGCGCCCTTCGGTGTTGTTGACCTTACGGCCCGAAAACAAATCTTCGATTTGCGCGTCCAAATCCAGCTCATCCAGCATTTGTCCGTAGGCATCCAAAAAGGCGGGCGTCAAGTGGGTTTTGGTCAGGTCGAGCAGGAAATTGGCGGTTTCCAAAGTCAGCCGTTGGTTGCGCGCAGCATCACGGTTGAGCGTTTGCAAATCGGGGCTTTGGTTCCAAAACGATTGGAGGCGGGAAAAAGCAGCGGTTTGTTTATAGTTTTTCATAAGGCAAACTGTCCAATTGACGTTTTAGCGGACTAATAAAGCGAAGATATTGCGGCAAATCGGCCGAATCGAGCGATTTGGCTTGGGGAAGTTTTTGCTTGAACGGATCCACTTGGCGTCCGTTTTTCCAGAACCGGTAACACACATGCGGCCCGGTAGTATAACCTGTCATGCCCACATAACCGATCACTTGCCCCTGGCGCACGTGCACGCCTTTGCGCATGCCTTTGGCAAAACGGCTCATGTGGAGGTATTGGGTGGCATAGGTGGAATTGTGGCGGATTTTGATATAGTTTCCGTTTCCGCGCGTATAGCCGATTTTTTCGATATATCCGTCGGCCGTAGCATGAATG
>JALVVJ010000109.1:0-368 GCA_027023475.1 Flavobacteriales bacterium | reverse complement strand
CCCACGGGCGCAGCAAAATCGGTGCCCAAATGTGGTTTGATGCGGCCATAGATGCGCACGTAGCGGCGCATGGTGTAGCGCGACGTAATCCGGCCGAATTTAAGCGGCGATTTGAGAAATTGCTTGCGCAACGAACGGCCTTTTTCGTCGAAATAATCGTAGCGGTGGTTAATGGTATCAAATTCGTAACGAAAGGCATAAATGGTGTCGCCCCGGTGGTAAAACACAGCGGCTTGCACGTCGCCCACGCCCAAATAGCGTCCGTCAGTGGTATATTTGTCGGAGTATATGGCTTTGAATCCATCACCCGCAAACAGATGGAAAAAGTCCACCGTCCAAGCATAAATTTCCGAAAGCCGTAATGCCAA
>JALVVJ010000108.1 GCA_027023475.1 Flavobacteriales bacterium | reverse complement strand
GGTAGGGTGGGGTCGTTTTGGATGCCGAACCACCCGGGTTTCATAATCATCACCACGTTAAAAATCATCAGCAGCACCGAACCGATATAACCATAAGTAAAGCCCAACGCGCTGGCGTAGTCCTGCTTTTCGGGCGGAGCAATTTCGGGCAAAAAGGCGTTGTAGAACACCAATCCGCCCCAAAAACCCACGCTGGCCAAAATACTGAACGTAAGCCCCCAAACCACATTTTCGCGACCGGTAAAAAAGAAAAGCATAATGGTGGAAAAAGCGCCCAGGTAGGTAAAAAACTTCATAAACATTTTCTTGTTGCCCGTATAATCGGCGATGGAGGACAACAGGGGCGAAAATACGGCCACAATCAGGAAGGAAACGGCCAATGCGTAGGTGTAGAGTTCGGTATTTTTGAACACCAGGCCCCAAAGTATAATCCTGTCGTCGGAGCCGTGGCGCGTAACTTCTTCGTAAAAAATGGGAAAGATGGCCGAGCTGATGACCAGGGCGTAGGCCGAGTTGGCCCAGTCATACATGGCCCAGGCACGAAGAAGTTTTTTGTCGAAGCGGGCCTTAGCGTTCATCGATTAGTTTTCGAAGGTAATCGGCATAGGAACTTTTGCCCATTTGACGGATGATAGTTTGCAAATCCTGCTTGTCGATCCATCCGTTACCAAGGGCCGTTTCTTCGGGGCAACCGATTTTGAGTCCCGTGCGTGCTTCGATAATGCGGATAAATTCGGTGGCTTGGGCCATGCTGTCGTGGGTGCCGGTGTCGAGCCAGGCGTAGCCGCGGCCGAGCAGTTCCACTTGCAAGCGTTCTTCAAAAAGATACAAGCGGTTGAGGTCGGTAATTTCCAGTTCGCCGCGGGCCGAGGGTTTGATTTGTTTGGCTTTGGCGGCCACATCGTTGGGATAGAAATAAAGTCCGGTTACGGCGTAGTTGCTACGGGGATTTTCGGGTTTTTCTTCGATGTCGATAACCTTTCCGAGCTTGTCGAAAACGGCAATGCCGTAGCGTTGGGGGTCGTTGACGGCATAGCCGAAAATGACGGCTTGATTTTCCCGTTCCACCGTTTGCCGGGCCCGTTGGAGGATGCTTTGGAGGGCACCGCCATAGAAAAGATTGTCGCCCAGAATCATGCAAACGTTGTCGGAGCCGATAAACGCTTCGCCGATGATAAAGGCCTGCGCCAGCCCGTCGGGTGAGGGTTGCGGGGCATAGTTGAGCCGGAGCCCCAAACGCTTGCCGTCGCCCAAGAGTTGTTCAAAACGCGGCAGGTCGTGGGGTGTGGAAATAATCAGAATGTCGCGAATGCCCGCCATCATCAACACTGTGAGCGGATAGTAGATCATGGGTTTGTCGTAAACGGGCAGCAATTGTTTGGACACGGCCATAGTAACGGGGTAGAGCCGTGTTCCGGCGCCGCCGGCCAGGATAATTCCTTTCATGATTGCAAGCGGTTTTTATACATTTTGTCGTAGTAGTCGCGATAACTTCCCGAAGTAACGGCTTCGAGCCAAGCGGTGTTTTCCAAATACCAACGCACGGTTTTGCGCAGACCTTCGTCCCATGAAGTGCGTGGCGTCCAACCAAGCGCTTGCTTGATTTTGGACGTATCGATAGCGTAGCGCCAATCGTGGCCGGCACGGTCGCTCACGAAGCGAATCAGTTTTTTGGAATGGCCGGCAGGTTTGCGGCCCAGCAATTCATCGGTAATTTCGCAGAGTTTTTCCACCACATCGATATTGCGTTGTTCGTTGTTACCGCCGATGTTGTAGGTTTCGCCCGTTTGTCCGCGGTGGAAAATCAGGTCGATGGCTTCGGCGTGGTCTTCCACATAGAGCCAGTCGCGCACGTTGAGTCCGCGTCCGTAAACGGGAATGGGTTGGCGTGCGATGATGTTGCGAATGGTCAGCGGGATGAGTTTTTCGGGGAATTGATAGGGGCCGTAGTTATTAGAGCAATTGGAAAGAACCACAGGCAGGCCGTAGGTATCGCCGTAGGCGCGGACAAAGTGGTCGGATGCGGCCTTGGAAGCCGAATAGGGGCTGTGCGGGTCGTAGCAGGTTTGTTCGGTGAACAGGCCTTGGTCGCCCAGCGCGCCATAGACTTCGTCGGTGGAGATGTGATAGAAGCGTTTGCCTTCATAATTTCCGTTCCAAAGCAAGCGTGCGG
>JALVVJ010000107.1 GCA_027023475.1 Flavobacteriales bacterium | reverse complement strand
AGGCAAGGCCAAAATTTTGGTAAACGTAAACAAAGGCAACCGGGTCAAAATCCGGCAAATCCGTTTTCACGGAAACAATGCTTTCGACAAATTTTTGGTATTCCGCGGCAAGGGCTTTTCCGATTCGCGTTTGCGTGGCAAGCTCAAAAACACCAAGCGTGTTAATCCTTTCCGTTTTTGGAAGTCATCCAAATTTATTCGCGACAAATACGAAGAAGACAAACACCGTTTGGTGGAATTTTATCAATCCAAAGGTTACCGGAATGCGCGCATTGTCAAAGACAGCATCTATTGGGTGGGACCCGACGAAATGGGCATCGATTTATGGATTAATGAGGGAAAAAAATATTATTTCGGAAACATCGAATTTGTGGGCAATTCGGTTTATTCCGACAAGCAATTGAGCAAAGTGCTCGACATCCGCAAGGGTGATGTTTACAACGGCAAATTACTCAAAGAACGCATTGCCAATCCCAAAAAGCCCGACGGTGTGGATTTGACCAACCTGTATCAAAACAACGGATATTTGTTTTCGCGCATCACGCCGGTGGAAACGGGCATTCGCGGCGATAGTATTGATTTCGAAATAAGGATTTACGAAGGCAAAATCGCATATTTCAACAACATTACCGTTAAGGGCAACGAACGCACCAAGGACTATGTTATTCTGCGCGAAGTGCGCACCTTGCCCGGCGAAAAATACAACAAGGAATTGGTGGTGCGCACGGTGCGCGAATTGGCCCAATTGGGCTTTTTCAACCCCGAAGCCATCAGCCCTAATTTCAAAAATGTGGATCCGGTCAATGGTCAGGTAGACATCGAATGGAATGTGGAAGAAGGCGGTGCCAGCCAAATTCAATTGCAGGGCGGCTATGGCGGAAGAACTTTTATTGGCACGGTGATGCTCAATTTGAACAATTTTGCCGGGAGCGAAATTTTCAAAAAAGGCGCTTGGAAACCCGTTCCGATGGGTGAGGGGCAAAAATTGGGTATTCAGGCCAATTTTTCGGTGTTTTTCGAATATTTCAGTTTCAATTTCAGCGAGCCGTGGTTGGGGGGCAAAAAACCGCAAGCCCTGTCGCTTTCTATCCATCACTCGAAAAGTTATATGATGAAGGAAGAGGAATATAAACCCGACCGCTCACGAAAATTCCGTATCACGGGGCTTACGTTGTCGCTGAGCAAGCGCTTGCAGTGGCCCGACGACCATTTCCAAATTTCCCATTCGCTTAGTTTCGACAATTACCGGCTCATTAATTACTACTCCTACGGCAATGCCATTTCAGGTATGTTCGGTTTTAAGGACGGCGTATCGAACAATGTGTATTACAACCTGATTTTAGGCAGGACATCCAGCGGACCCAATCCCATTTTCCCTTTGGGCGGTAATGATTTTGTGCTTTCGGTAAAACTTACACCGCCCTATTCGATGTTCAGTTCCACCAATTACGCCCATTTGGATCAATTTCCCGAATATCAGGACGAAAACGGTAATCCCGATTACGCCAAAATCAATCAGGCCAAATACCGTTGGTTGGAATACTACAAAATCAAATTTTCGGGCACTTGGTATACGCAACTTTACAAAAAATTGGTGCTTCGCACCAAAACCGATGTGGGCTTTATGGGGGCCTACAACAGCGCTTTGGGCGTTCCGCCTTTCGAACGTTTCTACATAGGCGGAAGCGGTATGCAATATGGCGGTTTCTATGATTCGCGCGACATTATTCCTTTGCGCGGCTACGACGATTTGGCCCTGAACAACGAAGCCCTGTCGGGTCGCAACCGCGGAGGCGTGGTTTACAACAAATTCTCCTTGGAATTGCGCTATCCGCTCACGCTCAAACCGCAGGCATCCATTTGGGTTTTGGGCTTTGCCGAAGGCGCCAACACGTTTAGCGACATACGGCGCTACAATCCTTTTACGCTCAAACGTTCGGCCGGTGTGGGCTTGCGCGTATTCATGCAAATGTTCGGACTTTTGGGTATCGATTTCGGCTATGGCTTCGACCCGGTGTACAACCGTGCGGGCGTTCCGGTGAAGCAAGGATGGCATACGCATTTTATTATCAATCAGCAGCTTTAACGAGTTTGGTATGATTTTTTCATTAAATTAAATCCCATGAAAAAAATTTGGTTCATCACATTGTTATTATTCACCATGGCCGCCCACGGCCAACGGGCCAAGTTACGTATTGCGTACATTGATATGGAAATGATTTTGGACAGCATGCCCGAATACAAGCAAGCTATGGAAGAACTCAATATGCGGGTGGTGCAATGGAAAGCCGAAATGGACAGGATGCAAAGCGAGATAGACCGGCTCAAAAAAGAGTTGGAAGCCGAAAAATTGATGCTCACCAAGGAACTGGTCAAGGAAAAGCAGGAAATAATCGATTTCAAAGAAAAACAATTGACTAAGTTTCAAATGGAAAAATTCGGTCCGCAAGGTGATTTGGAATTGCAACGTATGATGATTCTCAAACCCGTTCAGGACCAAGTGTTCAATACGGTGCAAAAAATCGCCCAAACCCGGCATTATGATATTGTTTTCGACAAATCGGATCCACGGGCCGGAACGGTTTTTATTAATCCCAAACTGAATATTACGCATTTGGTTATTCGTGAACTAAAAAAGAAACACCGGCTCACCGAACGAAAAAAGAAGAAGGGGAAGTCGCATAAGGCCCGCAAAAAAAACGTAAATTTGCAGGAGAAATACGAAGAACGCCGCCGAAGGCTTCAAGCCGAGCGCGAAGCACGCAGAAAACAGGAGGAGGAAAAGAAAAATGACGAAAAATCCCAAGCCCCGCCTTCACCCGATTCCGGCGGAACCGGAAATCAAAATCCGGATAAAGACAAAAAAACCGAAGAATAATTATTTGTTAAACTCATAAAAATCAATTGTATGAAAAAACTAAGTTTACTACTGATAGCGTTTATGATGAGTATGGGGTGGCAAGCCCATGCACAGCAAAAAATCGCTCATCTGGATGTAGCCAAAATCTTGCAGGAAATGCCCGAATACAAAAAAGCCGAGGCCGAACTGCAACAACTTTCCCAAACCTACCAAAAGGAATTGGAACAAATGCAAAAGGACTACTACGCCAAATTGCAAAAATACCAACAGGAAGCCGCTCAGGTTTCCCAGGAGGAAAACCAACGCCGGGCCGAAGAACTCAAACAAATGGAACAACGTATTATGGAAGCCCAACAACGTGCCCAACAGGATTTGGCACAAAAGCAGGCCGAAAAAATGAAAGCCATTCAGGACAAACTGATGGCCGCCGTGAAGGCCGTGGCCAAAGAAAAGGGTTATGACTATGTGCTCGACAGTTCGGCGCCTTCATCTGTTTTGGTAGCCAACGGCCCTGACATTTATAATGATGTAAAAAAGAAATTGGGGATTTAATCCTTGGTAAAAACCCAAAAGAACCCGCCTTTTCCGGCGGGTTTTTTTGTGCCCGTAAATGTTCTATCGTTCGAGGAATAAAAATCGGAGAATACCTCAAAGTTATTTTTAATAAACATTTGTGCTGAATATCATAAAAATTCAATAACACAAGTAATATAATTGGCTTAGCGAAGATGGGGTAATGTGCCTTTTTTAAAAAATAACTTAATATGTTATTTCATTGAAGTAACATAAGTATTTTATATAAAGAATTGCTTTGTATACATGTTAATTATAATGAGAAAGAAATGTCAAGAAAAAGCTGCATTTTGTATAAATATTACTTACATTTGCCGACAAAATTTTTGATAAAAAAAGTTATTATGAAAAGTACCTTCCGTTTTTTCCAAGGTTTAGTGCTATTGGCTTTATTGGTGATAGCCAAGCCGGGATGGGCACAATTTGAAAACAATGATTTCCGGCTGTATTACGCGCCGCAAAATCTTGGCGTAGGGGGTGGTAATGCCGATAGTGATAACGAGATTACCGTTCAGGCCAAGCGGAATGGTTTAAAATCGTTGAAATTAAAAATCGATATGCCCGACGGGGTGTCCTATGTGCCGGGAACAGTGGTGATAACTGACAACAACAACGGGGCGGGGCAGTATGTGATTTCGGAATATGATATTTCCAACCTCAATGTGGTGATATTCGAATTATTAAATACGGCTTCGGATGATCCTTGGTCGGTGGGGGATTATGTGAAATTCAAATTTACCCGCACGGCCGATTGTGCGGCGGTTACCTACAAGGAAAGCGGAGGTATTTTTAAGGATTTGGCCAATTTGGAATATGTGGATCCGAATGGAAATAGTGTTTCGGTTACCGACAATGATATGACCTATGGCAACTATGAATTGTTGGCTGCATCGCTTTCCATTGCCGATATTGATCCATTGGATGGTGTTGTGGGCGGTGGCTATGTGCATTCACGCGAAGTTCGTTTGGTGAACGGGGGAAATGCCGGCACGGAGACGCTTACGCATACGGTGGATTTGCAATCCGGAGTGGTGAATTATACCTTATATTATAATGGCACACAATTGACGCCGGACGCTTCGTCAACGGCCACGCATTTGATTTTTAATATTGATATGCATTCTGCTCCCTATAATACGACAACTACCACCGAAGACGGTGACGGAGTGTTGGAAGACGGAGAAGAATTGGTATTTACCGAAAACTTTGAATTGAATTCGTGCGATAGCACAACGATTTATCACCAAGCGGCCTGGGAATGCCAGACTTCGCAACGTGTTGCAGGGGATGTTTTGTTCGGAGTTAGCGATCCGAATTTGGAAATAACCATTTTGGATAACGGACATGATATTTGCGGAACCAATCATATTCGTATAAAGATAGAAAATACCGGATCGGGTATTACGGGTTGGGCCAAAGATGTGTTATTAAATCTTGGTCTAGGTTCCAACCATAACTTGCTAAATATCAGTTATGATAATAATAACCGTTGGGCTTTCGACTGGCAAAACACCCGGCATGTAAGCAATTTTACGATTAACGGTCATCCGGTTGTGATGGACCATTGGGCAAGTACGATTCATCCTTCGTGGGGTTCGGGATATACTTATGCCATATTGCCTGACACACACGACAGTGATTTTGATGGTGCGGGAGGATTTTCCGACGTAGATGGCGACGGTTATTATGATGATATTGCACCGGGCGATTCGGTGATTTTTGAATATGATTACGAAGTGGAACCCAAAGATAATTGCGGCCAAGGCCGGTTTGATTATGTGAATTGGGAGCATATCTTTTTCAATGCGTTGAGCAGGAATCAATGTGATGTGGATATGGATGTGAAGGGTGTGGATTTGGAATACAGGAATTTAATTCGGGATTATTATTTGCCCACATTATTGGATGCGCCTACGGATGTAACAGACGGTGCATCGTTTGATGTGGCAATTGCTCCGTCGCTTTATTCAAATTTTCAGTTAAATGGCCATGCCTTGATTGATACAAGTACCGATTCGGAATTGACAATTAAAATTACTGTCCCCGACGGAGTGTCTTTGGATGGTTCTCCGGCCGGTTTTACACAAGTGGGTAATGATATTTACTGGTCCAGTACGGACCTTCTTCATAGCGGATATGTTTTTCAGCAAGGCAATGATTTGGCAACGCGCTATGTTCATTTTCCTTTGGTGTTTGATTGTTCGGCATACAATGCTTCGGGAGGTGGCAGTACTTTTACAATAAGTTATGAAACCAATCTGAAATTACTCGACGGCAGTGGTTCGGTTTGTTTTGATCAAAATATTCACTGCGGGAGTTTTCCTCCGATAACCAGTCATTGCGGTTCGGCTTGCGTTGGCCCCACAATCACGGGATTTGATGCACACCGGACAACACCCGGATGGACCGACCACACGTTATCTACCCAAGTGGATTTGAGCACAGCCGCAGCCAATGGATATGCTTTGGATAATTATTTGGCCGGTGATGCCATGCAAATCGATATTACCGGTGAAATGCATTCGGCTTCCTTTGATAATTTGCATTTGGAGATGACCTATTCTACGCCCGGAACAAGTGTTGGGGCAGATGTTTTGCAATTTGATTCCGCTACGGTATATTATCATGATGCTTCCACCGGTTCGGATACGCCGGTGCAAAATTTACCTGCACCAACGATGAATTCATCCGGTGATGATCATACTGCTCTTTTTGATTTGTCAAACACTTTGTCGGACCTTGGTGGATCGGCTGACGATGGAGATATTTTTTATGTAACACTTCATTATCACATCAATAAGCATTTGGGCACGGTGGATTTGTTGCGTTTAACCAATTTCAGGGGGCGTTTTTATTCCACGAATTTTATAGGCAATGAGATTTCTTGTGATAATTGGGGTGATGATGCGCAATATACCGAGATTGATGTGCATTATCCGCCAATTTATGCTTATCCGGACTATGCGTCATTTAAAAATTGTGAGCAAAAGTGGATTAATCTTTTAGCTTCGGTGTACAACAATCCGGGAGACATTCACCCCAATGAATACCGTCCTACGTTCAAATGGAACTATTCGGATTTCAATTTACCCGAGGGGATAGATTTGGTGGATGTGCGTTGGGGTGATATTGATCAAAACGGGTCGTGGCATTATTATTATTGGAGTGCCGGTGATTTATCGGTAACGCAAAATGCAAACCAGTATCATGTTGAGCCGGTTAATGTGGTTTTGGCCGACCATCGTTCCACCTATTGGCCGCGTATTCAAATTTTGATCAAAGGAAATTGTAATGCGGCGGAATTGAATGAATTACCCATAACTTCTTCTATGAACGAATATCAATATTTGACCGGACAAGAAGAAGAAGTCATTCAATCCCGTACCAATCATTTTTATTACTACAAGCCCACTTTTATCATTCAACCGGCAAACTCGACCATTCTTATCGGAGATTCGCCCGAAGTAAATTTTGATTTGAACGTGGTTAACACATCCACCGGAAGTGTGGGTTACAATTGGATATATTTGGGAAATGCCGCCAATATCAATGTAACGGGAGCCGAAGATATTACCGATCCGAATTCGCCCGTAACATTGAATGTGGTGCATAACGGTGGACAAACCTGGGTAGAAATCGGAGATTTGGACCCGAATGAAAGCAAGGATATTCGCATCAAGGCCACGTTTACCGGTTGCTCCAATCAAACCATAGATTTTTATTTGGGTTCCGACTGCGATGCATATCCCGATGCAAACGGCTACTTATCATTGGACAATGCTTGCTATGTATATTCTACCCAAATTACTTTGCAACCTTCCGAGGCGGAAATTCAAGGACAGATTACCGAAGAACCTTCGGGGTCGGTAACCAATTGTACGGCTTTCGATATTAAACTCGAAGTTAATTCGGCTCAGGTGGGGACTTTGGTGAATCCGCACATTACCATGACCATTCCTTCGGGAACCGCTTCGTTGGATATTAATAGTGTACAAATCGAGTATCCGGCCAATTCAGGAAACTTCGAACCCTTGGCGTTGCCATTAACCCAATTAACCCCCAATACTTATGATATTCCGATAACCCATACGGGTTTGTTGTCATATGGAGGAATTCCCGGTACTGGTGAAGCGGGGGCAAATGTTGATGACCGAAAAGTAAATGTGGTATTGAATGTACAAACCAACTGTGACTTTATTTCCAATTCATCAATACTATTCCAATTTTTTGCCGACAAACCTTGTGGCGATCCGGCCATTGGAAACGGACAACAGACCCATACCGACCCGATTTTGATCGACGGTTTGGCGCCCACCTACGATGCTTTTTCGGTTTTGGAATTGCCAAATGCGTCGGATCCGGACGGAGCACATTTGGATGGTTGTGATGCTACGGATCAAGTGCATGTAACGACTACTATTTCTAATATAGTCGGACAATCTTCGGTAACAGGCGACCAAGATTTTGGACGCGTACAATTACCAGCCGGATTGACGTATGTTGCAGGTTCATTTGCAAGTGCCGGAACATACGCCGCCACTTTGGTGGATAGTGGAGCGGATTATTTGGTGGTTCAGTATCCTTCGGGGATGCATCATGGAGATCAATGCGATTTCACGTTTGACGTAACCACCGGAAATTCGGG
This sequence comes from Flavobacteriales bacterium, assembly GCA_027023475.1. GTDB lineage: Bacteria > Bacteroidota > Bacteroidia > Flavobacteriales > Flavobacteriaceae > JAADED01. Next base: position 1,562 of record JALVVJ010000107.1, on the reverse strand, counting down.
ATGTGGGCAAGATTTGGAAGTAAGTATAAGGAATTATATTTTGGGGAATAGCAGTTGTGGTTCGCAAAGTTGTTCCAACGCCCTTATTTCAACCGGATATAGTACGGCTCCCATTGATTTGAATAAACCCGATTTGGTGGATGCGGGTAATGCTTCTGCTACGGCAATAACTACAAGTTCGGGAACCGAAATCAATGTAAATGTTTACATTCAAAACCAAGGCAGCGTTGATGCCGCTTCGGGATATGTTTATGAGATATATTGCGCCGATGCCAATGGAAATCCCACGGGTTCGGCCCTTACGTCGGGAATGTTATCTCCGGGGATTGCTTCGGGTGATACGGAGCATTATCTGATTTCGTTTAACGGAAATGTTTGTAATCCCAACCACGGACTGGTCTTTGTGGTGGAACCCGGCCTTACCAATTGTATGTGTAGCGAATTGAGAATCCTGATACCATTAACCGAACTTACTGATCCAGACCATGATAATGACGGTATTTCCGATAGTATCGACATTGATGATGATAATGACGGTATTCCGGATGTGGCTGAAAGTGGTGGTCAAGATCCAAGTGCCGATGCCGATGGGGACGGGGTTCCTGCCTATTTGGACGATGACGATAATGATGCTACAATTGGTAACGATAACAATGCCATTGAGCCGGGATATGATTTTGACAATGACGGCATTCCCAACCATTTCGACCTTGACGCCGACAACGACGGCATCTACGACATTGTGGAAGCCGGAAATGGTGCTAATGACACCGACCACGATGGTATGACCGATAATCCTGTGGGTAACAATGGTTTGGATAACAATTTGGAAAGCGATGACACTTCGTCGGCCGATATTAACTATACCATTCCCAATACTGATGGGACGGGTAACGAGGATTACCTTGATATCGACGCCGATGATGACGGCATTGTAGATAATATCGAAGGACAAACCACATCGGGTTACACGGCGCCCAGCGGAACCGATAGCGACAACAACGGTGTGGACGATGCCTACGACACTAACGGCACCTGGGTTGATCCTACGGATACCGATGGAGACGGTACGCCGGATTATTTGGATACCGATAGTGATAACGATGGTGATTCCGATGCACTTGAAGGATGGGATACGGATAATGACGGAACGGCCGATACGACGGCTTCGGGCAACGATGCCGACAGCGATGGTTTGGATGATGCCTATGATAACGATGACACGCAAATCAATCCGACCAACGGACAAACGCCCAATGATTTTCCCAACTTGGACAATCCATCCACGCCCGAGCGCGACTGGCGTGAAGTTACGGATGTGGCCCTTAGCGTAGAGAAAACGGATAATTATGTGGATGTAAACGGGAACGGCATTTCCGATGCGGGCGATAGGATTGATTATACGATAACTATTACCAATACCGGCCATGGAAGCGCAACAAACGTAACGATTACCGATAACCTGTTGGGTTGGAATAATGTTCAGGTAGGCAGCGGAACGATTGCAGCAGGTGGCAGCGAAACCATTAATGGTAGTTATACCTTAACCCAATCTGATATTG
>JALVVJ010000106.1 GCA_027023475.1 Flavobacteriales bacterium | reverse complement strand
AGCACCACGTAGAATTTAAAGTTGGGAAATTCGCGTTCCAAGCCGCGGAAATGATCCAAGTAGAACAATTCCATTCGCGAACGTCCGCCATACCAATAGCTTACCTTCCGGTTGGTTTTCAGGGTTTTGAACAGGTGGAACAAGTGCGACCGCATGGGCGCCATACCCGCACCACCGCCAATGTAAACCATTTCGGAATCGCTGTCTTCGTTGATAAAGAACTCCCCGTAAGGGCCCGAAATAATCACCTTGTCGCCCGGTTTGCGCGAGAAAATATAGGAAGATGCAATACCCGGATTCACGTCCATCCAGGTATTTTTCTTGCGGTCCCAGGGTGGCGTGGCAATTCGCACATTGAGCATGATGCGCCGGCCTTCGGCCGGATAACTGGCCATGGAATAGGCACGGGTGATTTCCTCGTCATTGCGCATCACCAAGGGCCAAAGGTTGTATTTGTCCCAAATGGGCTTGAATTTGTCGGGCTGGCCGGGATGCTCTTCGGGGTGGGCGGTAATGTCGATGTCTTTGTAATGAACCGTAACGGGCGGCACATCGATTTGGATATATCCGCCGGGCTTGTAATTGATGTCTTCGGGCACTTCAACCACAAACTCCTTGATAAACGAGGCCACATTGTAGTTCGACACCACGGTGGCTTCCCATTTTTTGACGCCGAACACTTCTTCGGGCACTTCGACCTTCATATCTTCCTTTACCTTGACCTGGCAACCCAAGCGCCAACCTTCTTCTTTTTCTTTTTTGGTAAAATGCGGTTCTTCGGTAGGCAGCAATTCGCCTCCGCCTTCGAGCACGCGCACCTTGCATTGCAAGCAGCTACCCTTTCCGCCACAGGCCGAAGGCAGGAAAATGCCCTGTTCGCTCAACGTGGACAACAAGGTTCCGCCGGCCGGCACTTCCAGTTCTTTTTCGTCGTTAACAATGATTTTGACCTTGCCGCCGGGCAATAGCTTGGCCTTGGCCCAGAGCAACATAATCACCAAAAGCTGAACCACAATGAGGAAAACAACCGTGCTTGCCAATATAAATTTCCAATCCATTTCTTAACGATTTACTTCAAATTTTGATTCCCATAAAGGCCAGGAAACCGATGGCCATCAGTCCGGTAATAATGAAGGCAATGCCCAGTCCGCGCAAAGGCGCCGGCACGTTGGAGTAAGATATTTTTTCGCGTATGGCCGCCAGCAGCACAATGGCCAACATCCAACCGATGCCCGACCCCAAGCCGAAACTCAACGATTGCCACACATTGGTAAATCCCTTTTGTTGCATAAAAAGCGAGCCGCCCAAAATGGCACAGTTTACGGCAATAAGCGGAAGGAATATTCCCAACGATGCATAAAGCGCCGGTGCAAAGCGTTCCACCACCATTTCCACCAGTTGCACCATGGACGCAATGACGGCAATGAACATGATAAAACTCAAAAAGCTCAAATCCACATCGGCCAAGGAAGGCCTGAGCCATTTCAGGGCGCCGGGTTCGAGCAGGTATTTATTGAGCAAAAAGTTCAGCGGAACGGTAATGGTGAGCACAAACACCACGGCAATACCCAAGCCGATGGAGGTTTTTACCTTTTTGGATACGGCCAAATAGGAACACATACCCAGGAAAAAGGCAAAAATCATGTTGTCGATAAAGATGCTTTTGATAAATATGTTAATCAAATCCATGGCTTATTCTTTTTCGGTGAGTTGAGGCATATAACTTCGTTGAACCCAAATGATGATTCCCACGGTGATCAAGGCCATGGCCGGCATCAGCATCATGGCATTGTCCATGTAACCGTGGTCGTAGAACCATTGCGGAACCACTTTGTGGCCGAATAAGGTTCCCGAACCGAACAATTCCCGGATAAAGGCCACAATAATCAAAATCAACCCGTAGCCGGCACCGTTGCCAATGCCGTCCAGGAACGAAGCCCAGGGCTTGTTGTCCATGGCAAAGGCCTCCAAGCGGCCCATGACGATACAGTTGGTGATGATCAATCCCACAAACACCGACAATTGTTTGCTGATGTCGTAGGCAAATGCTTTCAGGAGCATATCAACCAAAATCACCAAGGCGGCAATAACCACCAATTGCACAATAATACGCACCCGCATGGGAATATACTTGCGCAGTAGCGAAATAATCACGTTGCTAAATGCCACCACGGCCATCACCGAAAGCGCCATCACAATGGCCGGCATCAATTTGACCGTAACGGCCAAGGCCGAACAAATCCCCAAAACCTGCACCGTGATGGGATTGTTTTCAAACAAAGGGTCGAAGAGTATTTCCTTGCTTTTCTTTTTGCCCATGGCTTATTGTTTTTTGTGTTTGGTAAAATAGGGAACATAGTGTTGCACCCGTTCGTTTATCATATTTTCCACGCCGTTGCCGGTTAGCGTGGCGCCCGATATGGCATCGATTTTATGGTCATTTTTATTGGTTTCGTCCTTCCAGTTTTTGACAATATCGATGCCTGTAAATTTTCCGTTTTCATCGAATAGTTTTTCGCCTTTGAAGCGGTCTTCGAACCATTTTTCGGTAATATTGGCACCGAGCCCCGGCGTTTCGCCTTTATGCCCGAACTTGATGCCGTGAATGGTGTTCATATCGTCTTCCAAGGCGATGTAACCCCAAATGTCGTCCCACAATCCTTTGCCATACATGGGAATAATGTAGTAGGTTTTCCCGTTGTATTTGGCAATAAACAAGGGATAGTGTTGTTCACCGGCCGGCTTGGCCATTTCTTGTTTCAAATTTATTTCAAACGCATTGATGCCTTCCACGGGATTTCCTTGGCTGTCCAAGGTCAATTGTTGAACAATGTATTGGTTGAAATATTGCTGAATCAAATCGTAATTCAAACTCAAACCTTTGGTTTCGGCCGCTTTTTGCAGGGCGGATTTATCCAAACCGATGGTGTAAAGGATGTCGGTCATTTTTTCCTGGCGTTTGTTTTGTTCGTGGAAGGGCTTAAAAAAGGTGAATGCGCCCGACAAGGCCACGGCCACCACCGCCAGAAGCAGAGTCATAAAAACAAGGGTATATCCGTTACTGTTTCTGTCGAATTTCATGGTCATTGTTTTTCGAGGGTTGCTACGCGTTTCATACGTTTTTTCACATTGGCTTCCACCACAAAGTAGTCAATGGTAGGCGCCACCACGTTCATCAGCAATATGGCCAACATTACCCCTTCGGGATAGGCCGGGTTCAGGGTGCGAATCATAATGGCCAAAAGCCCGATGAGAAAGCCGTAAATCCACTTGCCGCGATTGGTTTGCGCGGCCGTAACGGGATCGGTGGCCATAAAGGTTAGCCCGAAGGCAAAACCGCCTACCATCAGGTGCTGCCACCAAGGGAATTGCATCAAGGTATTGGCACCCCAAGCATTGAATATCAGTCCCATGGTGATACCACCCAACAATCCCGACAGCACAATGCGCCAACTGCCCACTTTGGTAAACAGCAAAATGGCCAAGCCGATGAGGATCATCAGCACCGAGGTTTCGCCCACACTGCCGGGAATGGTTCCCAGAAACATATCCCACCACGTCCAAGCCGCGTGCTTGCCTTGGGCCAACATACCCAGGATGGTTTCACCCGAAATGGCATCGGACTGGGCGGCGCCGGGCACCCAAACGGTGTTGCCCGACATGGTGGCCGGATAGGAAAAGAAGGCAAAGGCCCGGGCCGTAAGTGCCGGATTGACAATGTTCATTCCCGTGCCACCGAACACTTCCTTGCCGAAAATCACGGCAAAGGCCACCGACACGGCCAAAATCCACAACGGAATGGTGGCAGGCATAATCAGTGGAATAAGCAAGCCGGTTACCAAATAACCTTCGTTCACTTCGTGCCCCCGCTTAATGGCAAACCAAAATTCGATGCCCAATCCCACTACGTAGGACACGATAATCATGGGAATCACATAGCGGGCACCAAACAGGAATTTACCCCAAAAACCCGGATCCTGTCCCAGTTGGACAAAATGTTGATGCCCCACATTCCATATGCCGAAAATGGTGGCCGGAATAAGGGCAATCACCACGGTGATCATAATGCGCTTCAAATCCACCGAACTGCGGATGTGCGCGCCCTTTTCGGTTACCATTTCGGGCGTGTAGAGGAAGGTGTAAAAGGCCTGATAGGCCGGATGCAATTTGTGGTATTTGCCCCCTTCGAGGAACAAATGCTCATATTTTTTCAGGAATTTATGCAGTGCTTTCATAGTCTGGTTTTATCCGATTTCGACCATCATAATGTCCAATCCGTTACGAATGATATTTTGGGCATTGATTTTACTGGAACTGATGTAATCCACCAAAGCAAAATCTTCGGGTGCCACTTCCAGGATGCCCAACTGTTCCATGCGGTCCACATTGCCCGTCAGGCACGCTTTGAGCAATTGCACCGGAAAAATGTCCAAAGGCATCACTTCTTCGATTTCTTCGGTCATCACAAACGGACGCTCTTCGCCGTAGAGGGCCGTATCCAACTCCCGTTCCTTGTTCGACCACCAATCGGCGTTGAGCCGGTAAACGGTTTTACGCGATTCGCCCAGGAAGGGCAACCAACCGAAAAAGCGCGCCTTGGGCTCATCCGACAGGGCGGTTATCGAATTGTCGAACACATCCAAAAAGCCGTCTTCGGTGATGTTGGTTCCCGTGAGCGGGTTTCCGCTGACAAGCCGCACATGGTCTTTACGTTTGAGCAAATCGCCGATGGCATCTTTCAGGTAGGCGCCTTGCTTAACCTTGTAGTAGCGAGGTTCCTTAAACAAAGGCCCGGTAAAGGCCACATGTTTGGTGGCATCGTAGCGGCCGGTCAGGAACAGGCGTCCCATGATCACCACATCCCAGGGATTGACCACCCAAATGCGGTCGCCTTGCGAGATGGGAAGCGTGTGGGCAATGGCCACACTAACATTTCCCGCCGGATGCGGGCCGTAGATTTTCAGCGTCTCGGCGCCCGGAATATCGTCGAACATGGTGGACGATTCGCCGTCGGCGGTTACATATACCTTGCCGTCGGTCAGCTTGCCCAGGATTTCCACGCCTTTTTCAAACGCCTTACGTTCGTTGGTCAAGCCGAAATTATAGTCGGGAGCCAAGGGCGAAGTGTCGTAGGCCGGAATATAAATGGCCTTGGGTTTGTCGGCCGGATTGGCCGTAATGTCGTAGGGCCGCTGTTTGATGTAGGCAAACAGGCCGCTGTGGAGCAGGGTTTGCAGCACGTCTTCGCGGGTGGCTTCTTTGGGCGTAAATTCCACATAAGTGTCTTCGGCATCGGCTTCGATTACCACGCGCAGAATCACCCGGCGTTTGCCACGCACAATTTCTTTCACGGTGCCGCTTACGGGACTGCTCACATGCACTTGTGGCACATATTTGGAGTAAAAAAGTTTGTCGCCCGCCTTCACCTTGTCGCCCGGTTGCACATACAGGCGCGGATTGACCCCCAAAAACGAAGTGGGTTTGACCGCATAGTGGCTCGACCGGCCCAGGTTTTCCACCACGGCTGACGGCTTACCTTTCAGATTGATTGTCAGACCTTTACGAATACGTATTTGTTTGTTTTTCATTGTGTTTACTGTTACCGGACAAAGTTAATCGGATTTGTTGAATCCTATTGTCATAATTATCGTAAATGGGAAAAATAGTTAATGATAAAAATCAGGAAAATCGCACTTTTGTGTAATAAATATTACGTAGAAACTTTTATGATTTTTCGGGCGCCTCCCGCACATCGCTTACGCGATGTCGGGACCGGGCTGTCCGCTCAAATGCGGCTCGGGCAGTGCCGTGGTTTTGCGCGGGCTGTGGCTACGCTTGCCCGCGCCCGCCCGTGCGTGGGGCTTCCTTCGGTCGCCTCCGCCGGGCGGAAAACCATCGGCACCGCCGGCATCGCTTCAAGTATAAAGTATTGGAAAAGTTGCAGTTATTTTTGTCGAGAACAAAGCCGGCAATCCGAAGGCATAGCCGTAGCTATGGCAAGGATTGCCAATGCCGTTATCGGCAAAAAGAACAAAACTTGGTGTGATAGTTTATACTTGAAGCGATGCCTATTCGCCGCATAACCGCTCCCATCCCTGGCGCTTGGGCTCGGGCGGCAGGCCGCCCTGAAAATATTCTCATTACCGTATGCCCTTCAACACTTGTGTCCCGCCTTGGCCGGTGCGCACCTTGAAAATCAAGGCCTGATGCGGAATATCCGTCAAATCCATAGGAACAAGCGATGCGGATTCGGTTTCAATGTGTCGGATCAAACGGCCGTTGAGGTCGTAAACCCGAACCACGCGAATATCCTTACCGCGAACTTTGAAATGACCGTTCCCGTCGGAAAGCAAGGCCAAATCCGTTTGATTGGCCGTTACGGCTTTGAGCACCGTGGGCGAAAAGATGATTTCAAAACGCCCCGTAAAAGTCCCGGCCGCTGTGCTAAAAGTATATGGACCGGTGGTCAAATCGTGCAGGTAGTCGGCCGTGTAGTCGCGCAAATAGATGTGAAGGTTTTGTAAAGCTCCTTCGCGTGCTCGCAGTGAAATACCGAATATTCCCGCATCGGAGGCCTTATAGCCCACCGGAACAATGCGCGTATTTCCGTCCCAGGCGGACAAGGTGTTAATGGCGAATTTTTGACCGTTCCAAAAACTGAACCACCGGTCGGTAATGGCGTGGGCATCGAACAAACGGTCGGTGGCATCGGTGGCGGCGGCATCGAATCCGATGAGAATTTGTCCGAAATGGGTGCCATCGTTTTTGATAAAATCAAACCAGGCACGGTCGTTGACCAACCGGTTGACAAAATGGTCGTTCTGCGTGCTGCGATAGGCATTGGAAAAAGTAACATTTCCCGCCGTATTGGCTTCCACCATAAAACCCTGCCCCGCCGCAACGTATTGATTGGCTACGGGACCGGTTCCCGAACAGGCCGCCGTGGCACCGGCAAGGGTGTAAACGGTGTATCCGCTTTCCTGATGTTGGCCCTGGGCGTTCAGTCCGGCACAGTTGGTCCACAGGTAAAGCCCGCCCTGAATGTTGGTATTGACCTGAACAAACAGGTCGAAATCCAAGGCCGAGGGATAGGGATTGCCCAAAAGGTTCCAATCATCGCCGTCGGTGGCGCCGGTTCCGTTGATATAAACCGGAACACTGATTGCTCCATTGTTGAATGGGTCGAAATCCTTACGGAAATGCGCGTTGATGACCTCCGGCGTTTGTCCGCTTTGGGCCGAAATGGCAAAACCCTGTCCGGTTACAAAAGCATCGGTGGCTTGTTTTTGAATCCAGCCGCTGTTGGGCGTTACATTGGGATTTTGAACGGTGGCATCAAAAGCATAGTAACGCCAAGCGTTGGGCACCACATCGCCCAGGGTAAACGTTGTGGAATTGAGCGGCGATGACCAGTAAACATAATCGTAGTAATGTTCCAAGGTGTCGGAGGTACGTTTTAGCACATAAATACCCCCTCCTTCGATGATTCCGGCATCGTCGGTTTGTACCAAAGCGCCGTTGTTACGTACTTCCAAATAACCGCGGTTGGTCAAATCATAATTTAGGCGCAAATACCGGTTCTCATCCACAATCAAGGTGTTTCCCTTGCTATTGGCCGCCGAGCAAGCGTCGAGGTCTTCGGTTTTGAGGTGTAGCATATTGTCGGCATACAAAAACTTGTTTTGCAAATCGGCAAGGGTGAGCGTATCGCCTGCAAAAGTTTTCCACAGGTTACCATTCCACTGCGCCACATCCTGGCAACGGTCGTAAACCACCAATTCGTAGTCTTCGGTTTCACCGTCAAAATTGGTTTCACAGGCCGAAGGAGCGGAACCGTATTTGGCCGAAATGCGCATACGCGTTTTACCCAATACGGCATTAGCCGGAATCGTTATGTCCAATGGAGAATTGGATGTGGCTCCGTCGGAAACATCGGTAGCGGAACCCAAATCATATTCTTCACCGGCATCGTTAAAGTCGCCGTCGGCGTTCCAATCGATCCAACAGCGGGCATAAACGGTATAATCACCATCGGTATTCACCTGAACGGTCAAGGGATAGGTTTGCCCACGCTTGACGCCGGTGCGGATTTGTGCGTAATTATTGTAGGGCTCATACTTACCGGAATAGGTGCTTATATCATCGAATTGAACGGAGGTGACGGCCGTGGCATAATCCATATTACCGGCTGCGGAACAATAACTTGTAACCGATGTAATGCCCGTTGCTTCCTGCACAAGCACATTGTCCAAGGCCATGTCGGAAAGGTAGCTAGAACCTGTTTGTCCGGTAAATCGGATTTGCACACTGCTTTGGCCGGCATAGGAACTCAAATCCACAATATGTTCGTCCCAACTCTCGCCATGGTCGCCGGAAACGCTGAATATATCCGATGACCATGAGGCACCTCCATCGGTGGAAATTTGAACAGTCAATGTGCCCATATCCGCTCCACGCATGTGGGTCCAAAAACGCAGTTCGGGCGATTGGAGTTCGGAAAAATCAAACAATGGCGTTACCACCGATGCGGTCTTATTATCACAGCCCGATGCTTCAAGATAAATATAGCGTCCGTCCCAATCATTGGCATCAAAAAAGGGCCCCGTGCCCGACGAAGGCGTTCCTCCGCTGAGTATATCCCAATCGGCATCGTCGCCGCTTTGGTTTTCCCAACAGTCCGACAGGGCTACGCTGCCGTCGGCCGTGCAAGATGTGCCGGGATTGCTTTCGGCCCAAGTGTTGAAGGTTTCCAAATAAGGGAAACCGGAAACCACCGAACAAGCGGTACGGAAACTCACATTGTCGCCATAGGAAGTTCCGTCGGCATTGGTGGCATAGGCACGTACATAATAGGTTGTGCTGGGTGTCAATCCGGTTAATGTTCCCGTAAAACTTCCCGTTCCGCTACCAGAAGTAATATGATTTCCGCTCAGGTCGGGATTGGGCGAAGTGCTCCAACAAAAACCACGCTCGGTAACGGCGGAGCCATTATCGGATACGACTTCGCCACTGGCCACCGCCGAAGTGCTGCCGATGCTTTGCATATTATTGGTAACGACCGTGGGCGGGCCGTTGGTAGTTCCGTTTCCGGTGAGTGCGGGGGTGAGGTAGCAAAGATCGGTGTTGTTGTATTCGTACAGGGCGAAATAGTATGTGGTTCCGGCGTTCAATCCCGTTACGGTTACGGATGTTCCCGTGCCGTCATAGACCACGAAGTTGCCCGTTCCTATTTCGCTACCCGACCCGAAAGTGGTATTGGCTGTGTAGGATGTTCCGCTCTGCGGGTCGGCGTTTACGGCACTTCCTTCACGAGCCACCACCAGGACGGCATCGCCGTCTCCCCTATTCCACGAGATTGTCAAGCTGTTTCCGGTTTGTCCGGTAACGGCAAATTGTGATGCTTGTGTAACGGGCGGGGTACAACTTGACGGGAATTCGAAAGCCACTATACGGGTTCCATGGGTGTTTTGCTTAACATATTCGGTAGTAAACCAAAAGGTTGTTCCGTTGGGATCCACCGACATATTGGCATAATCGCCCCAACGTTCGTATTGCGTTTGGGCATATTGGCCGTTTTGCACAAGCGTGGGTTCCACGTTCAAAACGCCCGAGGCATTGGCGTTTTCGTCTTGGGTTTGACCGGTGATGTAAATGGACGGATAAGTACTGTTGGCATCCGAAACCGAATAGCCGATAGCGATTTCTTTACGCGCATTGATGGCAATGGACGGCAACCAAGCCGATGTTCCGTTCAAATCCACTTCGCCTTGTTGGCGGATGCTCCACCCCGAGCCATTATTTTGCAATTCATACCAACGTATAGCGCCTTCGGTTGCGGATTGAGCAATGGTGTGAGCCACCACCAGGCGCTGGTCGCCATTGAAGTTACGGTAGTTGGCCCGGAACATCAACACGGTGGATACGGCATCCAGTTTTTGGGTTGTGCCGGGCTGGGGAATATTTTGCCAGTCATTGGAAAAATTTCCGGTAAATGAAGGGATATTTATTGTTTGTGTGCGCTGGAAAGTAGAATTGGCCGGCGTTTGCCAATCCACGTCCAATTCGTAGATCCAAAGTTGGTCGGCGGGATTGCTTTGATCGTCGTCCACCACGGTGATAAATTGGCCGGGCGTGCCGGACGGGGCCCAATTGCCATCGTTATCCAACGGCATAATAGCGTGGAATCCGTCGAAAGTGGAAGGCCGGTTGGGATTGTCGAAACCTATCATGGCGGGATTAGGATCTCCTTGAATCATTTTGCTGCGTTCGAACACATAAACGTCATTTCCGTCCGAGGTGTTGGTGGCCATATAGTAGCCGTCTTGCCAGACACCGAATTTCATATAATCGGGCATGTCGTCCACATCATAGCTCCACGACCACCAAGCACCCGTAGGGTCGGCGGTTTGCGAAACGGCGATAAGCATGTAATCGTTGCTTCCGTTCACCGAAAACTCGGCATAGAACCATTTTTGGGCTTGTTCGTCCCATAACACGATAGGGTCGCCGTCGTTATTTCCTGCGCCCGCCAAACTGCTGTCGAAAATGGTATTTAAATCCGATGGGCCTGCCAAAATATTTCCGTTTTTATCGTAAATGGCATAGGTTACATTTACCGTTTGAAAATAATAATTGTCATTGACCGAACCATTGGCATCGGGCGGAAAGGCACCCGTGTTTTGGCCTGCAAAATTTTGCAGGATGGTGGGTTGAACGGTTGCCAGGTTACGGGTCGGGCGAGGTGCTTGATTCCCGTAGATACGGTTAAAATCCGGCTGCGGCAAATCATGCTTAATTTCCCGTTCCTGATGACTATTCAAATAAAATTCCTCTTGTTGAAAAGAAAAATCCGTCACCACGGGCCGGTCGCGAAGCGAAGGAATAACTTGAAAATCCAAGGGATATTTAATTACTTTCGGATGAACCGCCGGACTGTTTTGCGCCCGGAATATTTGTGGAATGATCAACAGTATCAAAAAAAATATCCTACTGCTTGTTCTCATTAGAAATAAATTTATCCACAAATATATTACCCGTTTTTTTAAAAAACTGTCAATTAATAGATATTTAACCCCCTTTTAAAAATATTTTTTAGTATTTGCGGTCAAAAAACCGAAAAGTCGAGAAATAATATTCCGGATATTAATTAATGGAATCCATTTCTAACCGCCCGGTGTGAGGATACAGGTTATATAAATTGATAAACTCCCTGGAAAAATCTTCCGAATAATGGAATACACGTGGAAACACGGTTAAAATGTCACGGAATTGTTTAGGGGATGGTGGGTGTTTCTGTGTGCTTAATTGATTGGTTATTAACTGGAATTTTACAAATTCACGATTTACAGTATCGTTTATCATTTTATCCACTTTACGGGCTATCTTCAAGCAATCCGTCGGCGTTAGAGAATCGGGCAAATGCAGTCGGTGGTACATATAAGCGTACAAATAGGCAGCCAAAAAATAATGAACAGGATGGTAGCTGTCGTTCAATGAAAAATGAAATGGAAAACTATACGCCACTGAATCGTCGGCATGAACAGTATTGTAACCTTCGAGCAAATAGAAATCGGGAAAGTAGACCGAGTAGTTCAATACCTCTTCTTCTTTTGTTGTAAACATATAGTCGTCGGGTAGCCTGGCCAAATATTTTTGAATTTCATTTTGTTTACTCAGGTCATATTGATTGATATAACTTAAAAGCATTTCCTTGTCGCTTCGGTAGATCAGGTTAGTCAACATATCGATTTCATTGGCACTTATCAGAGAAATACGAAGTATAAGATTGTTGAATCCGGCACCCATGCCCGAAAATTGCATAGAATTGTCAAAGGACATCATGTTGGAATAAACGAGCAAACTGTCGCCCGGCCTCAGATAGCACAAGTTGGTTTGGTCGCCGTGGAGAAAAAAATACATATCGGCCGAATCGAGCTTAATTTTGTGCCCGAAACGGCCCTGTGCATCCAAAAGAAAAGTATCGATATGTCCGGCAGGAATATAGTGACGATAAAGCAAAACATACTTATCTACCGGATTTTTGATCATTCCTCCAAAATAGGCCTCCCTTGGCGGCTCTTTGGAGCAAGCGCCAAGGAAAACCAGTAATAGGATCCCAAAAATATTTCGCCTAACGAACACGTTCTTTTGCCGTTTTCCCAATGGTTTTGTTATAGATGTATAACCCTAAAAAGGTCGCTGCACCCACACCGGCCATCACCCACCAAATTTGATTGGGATGATAGGTATTCCATAGGATTTCCTGCAAATGCGAAGGCGTCATATGTAATTTTTCGGCCGCTTGCGCAAAAACTTCTTCGCGCTTGATCCCGGCTTTCAGGTTTTTAATAATAGCTCCGTTTTTATCCATCAATTGGATGCCTTCGTTGGTATAAGTAACCAATTTATGGGTATAATTTACTCCGTGCTTGATCCCTTCGTCCAGGATTTGAATACCTTTGTCTTTGATATAACGGAACAAAAGCGTCAATTTATCGGCTTTGTTCTGGTAAAGGTTGCCCGAAATAAAATCCGTCAGATAGTTGGCAAAAGCAATGGGCAGGAAATAAGTTCCCATATACAACGCTTCCTTTCCTTTGGGCGAAATTTGGGCGATATAATCCGAAAACTTCGGGTTCGATGTCATCTCACCCAAGGCGAAAATAAGAATACCCAGCACCGTGTAGAACGGATTGTCGGAGTAAAACGAAAGTCCGATACCGATGATGGTAATAAAAATACCGGTCATCATGGCATTGATGGGCTTCCATTTCAATATCAAATACGAAACGGCTATTTGAAACACCACAATAAAGAAGGCGTCCAAATTCACAATTTGTTCGGGATTAATCCCACCATGTTCGTTCTTAAAAATATTGGCAAAAGCAGGCCAAATGCCGTGCATCCATTGGTAAAAGTCTTGCGTTCGCACCCAATCGTCGATAAAGTTGGGCAAGGTATAAAATAATTGATTGAACATCACCCAAAAGCCCACCATAATAGCCAGCAAAATCGTCAGCCGCATATCCGACAGGGCTTCCAATATATTGTTTACCGACCGCTTAATGGTTTCCACGGCCGATTCTTCGATTTTTTCGCGACCGGGTTCCTTGAAAAACATCAATACCAACAAATTGACCAGGATGGCTACGGATGAAGATATGAAAACAATATCCCAACCGAATTTATTGCGTAGCAATCCCACCAATAGCGGCCCGAAAAATCCGCCGATGTTCACCATCATATAAAACAATCCGAACCCGAATGATGAGTTCCTTTCATCGGTGGTTTTGGTTACAATAGCCGATGCCACGGGCTTAAACATCGCGGCACCCAAAGCCACATAAAGGAACATGGCAAACACGGCCGCATAACTTGTTACATGTCCCATCATAAAATATCCCGATGCCAATATGCCGAAGGCAATGGCCAAAGTGGCCTTATAGCCGATTTTATCGGCAATGGCTCCCGTAATAATGGGCAGGAAATACAAAATAGCCGTTACGATAGTCATGATTTTGCTTCGCTGCACCGATGAAAAGCCCAATTGATTGGTCAAATACAAGCCCAATACGGCAAACAGCCCATACCACGCATAGCGTTCCAAAAGCTCGAAAATACTGGCAAACCAATAGGGCTTGGGGAAAGATTTGAACAATTCCACCAAGCTCATTTTCTTATTCTCTGCTTCCATAATTTTTCAAATTTAAATTTATTATTAATGAATCCCCTTCATCGCACGGTTCAGCAGTGGCGTAAGCACCAAAAGCAAGCCCGCCGTAACCAGCATCATAACCATAATAAAAGGATATAATCCGATATCCCAACCGCTTTTATGGACAAAGTCCATAAAAGATTCCAGCATACCGGCCGCATAATTTCCTGCTGCAAAACTGGCCATCCACAAGCCCATTACCACCGACACCATTTTGGGATTGGCCAATTTGGTAATCATCGACAGACCGATGGGCGAAAGCATGAGTTCTCCCAAAGTCATAATCACATAAACCGTCACAAGCCAAAGCGGCGAAACCAATCCCACTTTATCGGCCCTGTTTGCAGCCATACTCATCACATAAAACGCCAAAGCACCAAGCAATAATCCCATAACGAATTTAATGGTGGTGCGTGGATTTAGATTCATCGCATCCAATTTGAGCCACATCACCGAATAAATCGGCGCAAATATCAAAATGGCCACCGGATTAATATTTTGAAACCACGAGGCAGGAATCTCCATACCCGGTGCCAAGGCCGACCAAACGGCTAAAATGCCGAAAAGCAAAACACCGGCCAACCCCAACTTACCCAAGGGTCGCACACGCTGCTTGGCGTCCTCACTGTCGGAATATATGCTCACATAAGTTTTTATCAACCAAAGCAAAAGAAAAATACCCGCAAGAATTCCCCACCATTTGGTTTCCACGTTTTTGATAAACCCGGGCGTCCAAACCGCATCCAAATGCCGGTTCGTTTTATTTTTGGCAAAAAGGTTCATCGTTCCCCCCGCTTGTTCAAACCCGGCCCAGAACGTAATATTGAAAATCGCCAAAGTGATGATCACACCCATACGGCTCCAATCCGCCTTGGGTGAAAGCAGTAACAATACCAAGGTAACCAGAACCAACAGGGCCACAAAAGCCATAAAAGGCAATAAATATTTTTCGGGCAAATACCATGAAGCAATAAAAAATAGTAGAACTACCAATCCGTAAGGAATGAATTTTTTGGTCCAATCATCTCCGTCAATGCCTTTGATAATAACAAATCCCAACCCCAAAGCCAAAGCCAAAAATCCGATACGCATAATCCATTGTGTGGCCAATTCCGGCAGTATGTTCCAACCGAAAATCAACAAAATGGTGCCTCCGGCCAAGGCCAAGGCATAAACAAATATTTGCATCCAATCGCGTCCATCCAAGCGCTTAGCGCCCGTAACGCCGGGCGGAAGGCCTTTGTCTTCGAGCGTATTTTCATGAAAATACAACCACAACACGCCCAAAATCATTCCCACACCGGCCGAAAAATAACCCCAGCCCCAAAAAACTTCTTCGCCCAAATAGCCGGCAATAAAGGGCCCGAGAATCGCCCCAAGGTTGATACCCATATAAAAAATGTTGAAGGCCGAATCCTTGCGCGGATCGTTGTCGTCGTAGAAATCTCCTACAATAGTGGAAATATTGGGCTTGAAAAATCCGTTACCGATAATCAAAATACCCAATCCCAAATTAAATATCGTATGCCGTAAATGCACATCCCAGCCGAATTTATGACCGAAAGCACTCAGGGCCAACATAAACTGGCCCATGGCCATCACCAATCCGCCGATGTAAACGGTCTTGCGTTTGCCCAAAAATTTGTCGGCCACCCAACCGCCCAAAATAGGCGTCAAATAAACCAATCCGGTAAAAATGGCATAAATGGCCAAGGCGTCTTTACGTTCAAGTCCAAAGCCCCCTCTGACCAATTCGGCCGAAAGGTAAAGCACCAATAGTGCACGCATGCCGTAGTAGGAAAACCGTTCCCACATCTCGGTCGTAAACAACGTATAAAGTGCCTTGGGATGTTGTTGCTTGATTTTGCTCATGATATTTATTTTTTCAAATTATTTTCCAAAAAGTCAAACATAATCCGGTAGAGTTGGTAGCGGGTTTTACCGCCGTATATTCCGTGATTTTTGTCGGGATAAATCATCATTTGGAACGGCTTGCCGGCTTCTTGGAGCTTGCGGGCCAAGCGGAAACTGTTTTGCACATGCACATTGTCGTCGGCCGTGCCGTGAACCAGCAGGAATTTGCCACGCAAATGATCCGCATAGGTCAAGGGCGAATTCAGGTCATAGCCGTCGGGATTTTCCTGCGGGGTTTGCAGGTAACGCTCGGTGTAAACCGTGTCGTAAAAACGCCAATCGGTTACCGGAGCCACGGCTATGGCCGCACGGAAAACATCCGCGTTTTGCAGTATGGCATTGGCCGCCATAAAACCGCCGAAACTCCATCCCCACACGCCTATTCGCTGCTTATCCACATAGGGCAAGGAGGCCAAATATTCACCCACGGCCCGCAGGTCGTCCGTTTCCAGGCGCCCCAAGCGCTTGTAGGTGGCTTTCTTGAAATCCGCTCCGCGGCCGCCCGTGCCGCGCGTATCCACCGACACTACGATATAGCCGTTTTGGGCCAGCATGGCGTGATACAAATCGTTGTGCCAGCCAAAGGCATCACGCACCGTTTGCACCCCGGGCCCGTTGTAGCCGTAAATCAGCACAGGGTATTTTTTGGATTTGTCGAACTCCGGCGGCAACATCATCCAACCGTTGAGCTCCACCGAAGGGTCGGCCGAAGGAAACCGGGTAAAACTTTTGGCCACAAAGCCGTGCGATTTCAACCATTCCCGCATGGGTTTGTTGTCGGAAATAACGGCTGTTTTTTGTTTGTCGGCCGTGCGTATTACGCTCGCTTGCGGCGGTGTTTCAACATTGGTATAGGTCAGGATAAAATATTGAAAATCCCGGGTAAAATCGGCCGACGAAGTCCCCTTACCGGGCGAAAGCAATACCGGCTTTCCACCCTTGATTTTTTGTTTGTAAACGGCACGGTGAATGCTTCCCGGAATGGTGGCTTGGAAATAAATCTCCCGGGTTTTGGGATTGTAGCCGTAAAAATGCGTTACTTCCCACTTTCCGCGGGTGATTTGCCGTTCGTTTTGCCCGTCGTTGTCATAAAGGTAAACATGGTTATATCCGTCTTTTTCCGACGACCACAAGATTTTTCCGCCGGACATATAGGTAAAATTATCGGTGGCTTCCAGGTCGATATAGCGCTTATCGGTGCGGCGGATTAACAAACCGGCATTCCCGGTGACCGCATCCACCCGGTAAACCTTCAAATCGTTTTGCAGGCGGTTGAAGGTCATGGCCACAAATTCATCGTCGCCAAAACCCTGTTTGAGCCGCGGGATGTATTCGTAGTCGCCCAAGTCGATGTCCCGCGTTTTTTGCGTAGCAAAATCATAGATGTGCAAACTTACTTTGGAGTTGGGCTCACCCGCCTTGGGATATTTGAAACGCACGGGCTTGGGATAAAGCGCATCGTCGTATTCCATCATGGTAAATTCCGGCACCCGGCTTTCTTCGAATTTCAAATAGGCCAAATAACGGCCGCTCTTGCTAAAAACATAGCCCTGCACAAAGCCGAACTCTTCTTCGTAAACCCAATCGGTTTTTCCATTGATAATCCGGTTTTTTTCTCCGTCCGACGTGATTTGAGCCACCGAAAAATCATTCAAATCCAAGCCATACAAATTGTTATCCTTCACATACACCACACGTTGGCCATCGGGCGAAAAGCCGGGAATTTGCACAAAACTCCGGTCGAGCAAAAAGGTCTTTTTACTGCTCACGTCATACACGTAGTATTTATCGGCCGTGGAATGGCGGTAAATGGGATGCCGTTCGGCCGAAAGCAACATTTTTTGTTCATCGGGGCTTAATGTAAAATCGTAAACATAGCGGATATCATCGAAATTCCGGCTATCGAACAAGGTCTTTTCCACCTTCCAAGTGCTCACGTCATACACATTGATGCGGTAGCTTCCGTGTTGGAATTCACCCCTGACGGCCCGGTGTCCCGGCAACATTTCCACACCCTGAAAATACTTCCAAGGCAAAGGTTTGGTCCAAATATCTTCCAGCGTAATTTTTTGGGCGTTGAGCACCCAGGATGTAACCAAAAGCAATAGAACGGCCAATTTCCTGCCCATAGGTTTCCAAAAATAAAATTCGGCTCAATTTAGTAAAAATTTCGTTTAGCCCGCATCGTTTACGCCTGTTTTTCGTTTCTTTTCCGGGCAGATCAAGACGCAGTGTTTTATTTTTTTATTTTTTTGGGCGTGTCCCTCGCGCCCTTCGGGCGCTCGGGAAACCGGCCCTCCGCTACAATGTGGCTCGGGCGCTCCGGTTTTTGTAAAGCCGGCACCGGAGTCTTCTTGTCGGAGCGGCGAAGCCTCCGTTGCCGGCACAAAAAGGCGTCGCACCCTTCGCCCCATTACCGCTCGGTCCGGCACGCGGATTTTTTTACTACCCGGAATCAAAATCATATTGCTACGATAAACATTGAAGCAGATTGCCAATAAAAACAATTAAAAGAATCGCCCTGCGGGCAGTTTTTACCGGGTGTGGTTTTATTCAATTATGGACAATTCACAAATTTTTCTTGTTCATTTTTTTGATTTGGAGAATGGTCGTTCCTATTCCCATAGACATTGCCATCACCAGCAAGAAAAAAGCCGTCGGTTTTAATTGCCCGTTCACAAATAATATAATTGCTCCAATTTCCAACAGGAGATAAATAAACAACATGAAATACGAAAATTTTTTCATTTTTATCAATTTTTAACTGTAAACTTCAATCAAAGCAACCATAGCAATTCCTTTTTGAATTAACCAAATTATTCATGCTGCACCACCGGATATCCCAATTGCTCCTATGATTGTAGCTAATGTTCCTGCCATTGCCAAAGCACAACCCAATGAAATCCGTTGAGCATTAAAATCAAAAGACATAATGTTGATTATGCCCATTTCCTTTGATACTATTTTGTAGGTTTCAACCATTATAAATAATAAGCCGGCTTCTTCTATACTGCTAAAATAATAATTTTCTACCAAAGACGAATAAACAGTGGGTGAACCTTCATGGTCCATAAAGTATTGCAACGCATCCAAAACTTGAACATTATATTTGTTTAATTGTAGTAACGATTCCCGGCACAATGTGAACACACCGCACAAAAATCCGGTTTTGGGAAAAAATTTCGCCCCATTACCGCCCTGTCCGGCACGCGTCTTATTTGCCACCCGGAACCAAAAATCATCTTTCTACAATAAACATTGAAGCGGATTGCTAATGTAAATAACTTGAAACTTTGCCTGTTTTTTTGTAAATTTGATAGCACTAACCCCCAAAAATCTGACATCATGAAAAAAATATTGCTTTTCACCGGCGACTTCGCCGAAGACTACGAAACCATGGTTCCGTTCCAAATGCTCCAAATGGCCGGTTACCGGGTGCATGCCGTTTGCCCCGACAAAAAAGCCGGCGAACGCGTCAAAACCGCCATCCACGATTTCGAAGGCGACCAAACATACAGCGAAAAAGTGGGTCATTACTTTACGCTCAACTACGATTTCGACAAGGTGAATCCGGCCGATTACGCCGGTTTGGTCATTGCCGGCGGCCGCGCACCCGAATACCTGCGACTCAATCCGCGGGTGCTGGAAATTACCCGTCATTTCTTCGACGCCGGCAAGCCCGTGGCTGCCATTTGCCACGGACCGCAAATCCTCAACGCCGCCGGTGTGATCAAAGGCCGCAAAATGACCGCCTACCCCGCCGTGGGCCCCGAACTGGCCGCCGGTGGCGCCGACTACACCGAAATTCCCGTGGACCAAGCCCTGGTGGACGGCAATCTGGTAACCGCCCCCGCCTGGCCCGCCCATCCGGCCTTTATCCGGGAATTTATCCGGCTGCTGGGCGGTAAAATCGAAATTTAAAACGTTGTTTCAAACTGTTTAAGCCAACTAATCCGCATCCTTCCGGGTGCGGATTTTTTTTGGGACGGAAACAAAAAGAAATGTACGGCCGTTTCGGCTCATTTCGATACCGTTTTTGCTTCGCAAAAATCACCATGCGACCTACAACTTTGCGCCAGGGATGGAAGCGGTTATGAGCCGCCGGCGGTGCCGATGGTTTTCCGCCTGGCGGAGGCGACCGAAGGAAGCCCCACGCACGGGCGGGCGCGGGCAAGCGCAGGCGAAGCCCGCGCAAAACCACGGCATCCGCCAAGGCGAATTTGAGCGGACAGCCCGGTTCCCGCCTCGTGAACAGGTCGCAGAACAAACAACGTGCAGGCTTGCGGCTCTGTGAACGAGTGCGGGAAGGCGCCAAAAAAATAGGACAAAACAATCCCTGGTTATGAAATCTTTGATCAAAAAGTGTTATCGAACAAAATCAAAAGGTAATTTTATGACCACATTGCAATACAAAATTTATGGCTCGAAAATTTTTTTCTATTCAAGAAAATCGGCCATGCCTCTTGTACCTTTGCCAACCTATCCGTAAAGTCGGATAACGAATTCGCTATTATTTTTTGACGTATTGGTCAAGCAAGCGACGCATTCGGGTATAGGCCGCCAGCCCCAACAGGTTGGCAAACAAATGTCCGATGTCGTAATCGTGCCGGTATCTTTTTTTCTCAAAAATTTGAAATACGGGAACAATTTCAATGGTGGCCAAAAAACTTTCTTCCATTTCCACTTCCGAAAAAATATCCGAATAGGGATCGTCTTCGATTGGAATTAGCGGATTGGCACCTTGTTTCAGTAGTTTTTCCACTTGCTCGAAATCGAAGCATTCCACCCGCTGGTATAACCTCAGGTCAATTTCACGAAATCCTTTTTTCAGGTAGTCAGCCATGGGTTCAAATAAAATTTCCTCTTTCAGCCGGGCATCGTTGGGGTCATCGCAGAGAAAAAATTCATGGTATTTGTTAAAAGGAAAATCATGGGTCAAAAAACCGGCCTCAGCTTCCGATTTCCAAAAGTCAATAATCCGAAGGATGCGTTGCCGGTTGAGGTTTACAAGGGGCAATAGGCCAGTCCGCCAATCATCGTCGAACCAGATGATTTTATTGAACAAGGTTAAATACTTTAAATCGAAAACCGTACGGGCAAAGCCG
Source organism: Flavobacteriales bacterium (assembly GCA_027023475.1). GTDB lineage: Bacteria > Bacteroidota > Bacteroidia > Flavobacteriales > Flavobacteriaceae > JAADED01. The sequence goes on along the minus strand of JALVVJ010000106.1, from coordinate 15,041 downwards.
AAGGCGGAAATTTTGAAAGCGTTTTTGCGGGCATAAATTTCGGGACAATCATTTTTGATACGGATAAGCTTTTCCGTGTCGTTAAAAAAAATGGCAAGGAATAATTCTTTTTCTTTTCGTTTATGGCCGGAAAAGCGGGTTGATGTATTAGGCATGGGACTATTCGTTTAAAACCAAGTTTAGCCAAGCGGGCGGTTTGCGCCTTGTGAGCAATATACAAAAGAAAACCAAATGGGCGGTGGTGTGGCAGTCAGCCCGGGCCGTTTAATAAGGTTGAGTCTCCCAATTATGAATTTTGAATTATAAATTTTGAATTGATTTGTCAGCCCGGGCCGTTTAATAAGGTTGAGAATCGTAAGGACTTTTGGGAGAGAGACTTTCGAGTTTGTCGCAGTCAGCCCGGGCCGTTTAATAAGGTTGAGATAAGTTACAAACTGAGTAAAAAAAAACAAAAACTGTCGCAGTCAGCCCGGGCCGTTTAATAAGGTTGAGATCATATATACCCACAACGGAATCTTATACAAAAAGATGTCGCAGTCAGCCCGGGCCGTTTAATAAGGTTGAGACAGCTACGAAGAGGCCAAACAGCTTGCAGAACAGGGCCTTGTCGCAGTCAGCCCGGGCCGTTTAATAAGGTTGAGTTAAGTTAAAATACATCCTTCCATCCTTGGATGTCGCAGTCAGCCCGGGCCGTTTAATAAGGTTGAGCCAGTTTTACGTGCAGGACACCCCGTTTTCCACGTGAGTCGCAGTCAGCCCGGGCCGTTTAATAAGGTTGAGAAAAAACAAATGAAAACTTTCTTTCACTTGAGCTTAGTGTCGCAGTCAGCCCGGGCCGTTTAATAAGGTTGAGAAATTTATATGATATGAACAATCTAGAGAAGTTGTCGCAGTCAGCCCGGGCCGTTTAATAAGGTTGAGAACATTAGCGGACCGAATGGAGGCCCTGCTAATGTTCGTCGCAGTCAGCCCGGGCCGTTTAATAAGGTTGAGAGACAGAGTACCTCATCTCTAAAGATGGGAAAAAGGTGTCGCAGTCAGCCCGGGCCGTTTAATAAGGTTGAGTTCTAATTGCCGTAAACCTCCTGGTAGGAGGTTTGTCGCAGTCAGCCCGGGCCGTTTAATAAGGTTGAGATCTTCGCGATAATTAGCTTATATGCAGCGGCTTTGTCGCAGTCAGCCCGGGCCGTTTAATAAGGTTGAGACTATCGACCTCCACCCTCCAAAACCCGGAGATGTAATAAGTCGCAGTCAGCCCGGGCCGTTTAATAAGGTTGAGTTGTTGAAGAAATGTACGACAACGCAGTTGTGCAAAAGTCGCAGTCAGCCCGGGCCGTTTAATAAGGTTGAGAGAGGAGGTAATGTCCTCGCTCAAAAAATTTGAGGTCGCAGTCAGCCCGGGCCGTTTAATAAGGTTGAGAAATGAAAAGAGCATCTATGAATGGCGAAATGCCATAAAAGTCGCAGTCAGCCCGGGCCGTTTAATAAGGTTGAGAAGTCCAATAAGCTTTATTTCCATAATTATTATGGCTTTGTCGCAGTCAGCCCGGGCCGTTTAATAAGGTTGAGATTATTTCCGGATTATGGGGATAAAGAATGGAAGTCGGTCGCAGTCAGCCCGGGCCGTTTAATAAGGTTGAGAATGGATAACATTATGGACTACACTGTAGAAAGCGTCGCAGTCAGCCCGGGCCGTTTAATAAGGTTGAGCGCATCAGCATCAACCGGTTACAAATCTATGGATTTTTTTGTTTCCGGCCAAAATGCTGTCAGCCCGCTATTTGCACAACAAAACGCAAAAGTTCGAAAATGCGAAAATTTCGAAATTTCGAAAACCCCGTTTTTTTGCATATAAAAATTTCAATTCGCTGTCAATCAATGCTTTGTGATTTAAAAAAGTTCGCAAATGCGATGAAAAAATCCGGGCAAAAACGCATTTTCGAAAAAACGCATTTTTGGCGTTTTGTAACCTATTGAAAATCAGTCGTATTTCAAAGAGCAAATTCCAAAAGTTCGCAAATGATACACCAAAAATAAGCTATTCGGGGCATTTGCGAAAATTTTTAGCACCGGAATTTTATGTCAAAATGGCAGGAAAACCTTTAAAATATTCATTATCAACAAGATAATGATTTTTCAAAAGTTCGCAAATGATTTTGGGCTTAATTCGTTGATTCTCATATTATTACATTTTTTTATGTGTTTTGCTAATAGCCATTTTTTTCCATGGCTGTGATATAAGATCTTCATCCGGTTTTGGGGCATTATTTATTATATGTTTGTAAGTGGATACAAACCGGAACAAAGAAAAGGCGGATTCCGTAACCTGTTTCTTGATTCACAGGATTATGCATTTTATACTTTCATACATGAATCAATGTATATAATTTTCAGGATTTACAGGAGATTGCAATTTTTTCGTAAAATCAGTTTGTTTGAAACGCGTAAAGGGGATTGTTTTAAAATTTCAATGATTTCCACTAATTTGGAGTTGTCAACATCCAACGCCTTTCGATTAACCGGATGAAGACCTATGCTATTTATATTATGGCCAGCAAGCGCAACGGAACACTTTATACGGGTGTTACAAGTAATCTGAAAAAACGTGTTTATCAACACAAAAACGGAACTTATGATGGTTTTACACGGAAGTATAATGTGCATATGCTTGTTTGGTATGAAGTTACGAATTCCATTGAAGCTGCCATTAGAAGGGAGAAACAAATAAAAAAATGGCGCCGTAAATGGAAGTTGAAATTAATCGAAGAACTTAATCCCGAGTGGCGTGATTTATCCGAAGACTTATAGATGGGGAAACAAACCGGGGGCTCCCGGATTTTTTCTTTCGTAGGAACGACAGGTGATGGCAGACCGTGGTCCACTGGATTCCCGCTTTCGCGAGAATGACAGGTGGGCGGATTCCTGAATTCGTGGGATGACAAGGAACGACAATACGAGGCGCCTGGATTCCCGCTTTCGCGGGAATGACAGGTGGAGGCCGGGTTCCTGAATTCGTGGGATGACAAGGATCGGCAATGCGAAGCCCCTGGATTCCCGCTTTCGCGGGAATGACAGAGGAGCGGGTGGCGTGATTTATCCGAAGACTTATAGATGGGGAAACAAACCGGGGCCCCCGGATTTTTTCTTTCGTAGGAACGACAGGTGATGGCAGACCGTGGTCCACTGGATTCCCGCTTTCGCGGGAATGACAGGTGGGCGGGTTCCTGAATTCGTGGGATGACAAGGATCGGCAATACGAGGACACTGGATTCCCGCCTTCGCGGGAATGACAGAAGGGAGCAATACGGGGCGCCCGGATTCACGCTTCGCGGGAATGACAGGTGGGCGGATCCCTAAATTCGTGGGATGACAAGGATCGGCAATGCGAAGCCCCTGGATTCCTGCCTTCGCGGGAATGACAGGTGGCGGATTCCTGAATTCGTGGGATGACAAGGATCGGCAATGCGAAGCCCCTGGATTCCCGCTTTCGCGAGAATGACAGGTGGGCGGATTCCTAAATTCGTGGGATGACAAGGAACGACAATACGAGGCGCCCGGATTCCCGCCTTCGCGGGAATGACATATTGGGGTCGCTGCCTTTTCGGGAATGACAGGAAGGTCGGGATACCGACTTTGAGGGGATGCAAAAAAAATCCCCGAAGAGACCGCAGGGCTCTGAGGGCCGCGAGGAGACCGAAGGGCTCCGAAGCAAGCGCAGGGAAACAAGGCGTGGCCTGTGGCGTCTGCTCTTGAAAGCCGCAGGTTCCCGAGCAACGTCCGGGGAGACCGGCCGCCGTGATGGAATTTAGCTTTGGCCGGCGGCCGGGCTCACCGGCGAGCGGAGTGAAACACCGCAGGTGGTTCACGGAGCCACGGAGGCAGACCGCAGGGCTGCCGGAGTGCCCCAAAAGGTATAAATCAAACAAAGACCATATACTGATCGGGCGGATCGGGACGGCCTATAATGATGCTTTTGGCATAACAAGCGCTACAAATAAAGTAGATACGCACGCTGTCGGTTTTGGGATTGATGAGTTCGGAAATTTGCCGGACGATTTCTTGTTTTTGGCGGTGGGTGATCATGCATTCGAAAACACTGAGGTTGATGCGTGTTCCGTATTGTTCGAGCAGTTCGGCAACTTTGTTGCGGGTTTTGTTTCGTGTGATGTCGTAAGCAATCAGATGCATGTGTTTCATAGCCGGGGATTTACCATTTGGTGATTTTGTAGGGTTTGAATTCGGCGGCTTGACCGGTGATGTGAAGTTTGAGCAAGTGGGTTTGCTTGTGGATAATGTCGTAGAAAGTGAGGCGCTGGCCCAGATACTTATCGTGTTGGCCAAGACGTTTATAGACGGCAGTGATAAGTTTCCGGCGGGTGGGTTCGTCGAGTAGTCCTTTGTGGGTTTTGAGCGTGGTTCCACGGTTGATCATGGCAAGCACGGCGCGGTCCACCACAGGTTGGCGAAAAGGTTCCACCAGGTCGAAAACGAGGGTATCCTTATTTTTTTGGTAGGCATGCAGATAGCCGAGTTCGGGATGGAGGCCTTGATGGATAACGCTATCGCGAACAAGCCGGTAGAGGATGGCATAGCCATAATTGAGCATTTGGTTGACCAGGTCGGTAGCGCCGCGGGTGATACGTTCTTTGAAATCGGTTTCTTCGTCCACCATCAATTCGAACCATTGCCAATATCGTGCCGAGGCCGTTCCTTCGTAGCCCATGAGCGAGTCGCGAAGGTTGTCGCCGGGCGGGAGTGATTTAATTTGTAATCGTATTTGTTGGAGTTCGTCAATAAGTCCGGGAAGGAGTTGCGCTATATCGGTATCGGTTTTGCGTGCATATTTGGAAAAATACCTGACGGTTTTGAGTTGGTTGTTGATTTTGGCAGCGGCCAAACGCCGGGCAATAGCGGCTGCATGTTTGCTACGGGTATGCTGCATTTGAGCAAGCCATAGCCGGTTGTGAGTGCTTTGGTAGTGATAGAGTTTGGCGTAGGCCGTTCCGTCGGGGCGCACGAAATCGATGGCGATATTGTGGTCGGCACAATACTTGATGAGGGCCGTAGAAACAGACGTGGCTTTGGATGCGATGGTAATTTGTTTGAGGTTGGCCAAAGGAAATTTACGGATTTTGTTGCCTTGTTCTTTGATGCGGATATGGTTCTTGGCTACACCCAAAACAATGCCGTAGCCCTCGATGTGGAGATAGGCATTGGCGGCGGCTTTGCGTTCGTAGATTTTACGCCGTAGTTTGACGGCCTGTTCGGCGGAAGTGATTTTACGTGCATTTTTTTGTTCGTAAACATCGTTTTGGATGTTACGGATATGGAAATCGAGGTTTTGATTATAGATGTCGGTAACAAAACGGAGTTCACGCAGGGCGGCTTTGATGTGTTTTTTGCGGGTAATTTTGTTATTGTTGATAAGTTTGTTCGTCCACAGGCGAATGATCAATTCGTCGATGGGGAAAAGAATATGTTGGGGGACGATGCGGGCATAGTAGGCATTGATGCCGTTTGCAACTTTGTGATATTTTTTCGGGAAATTGGCATGGCGAAAAGCTTTCCGGATTTTGGCTTTGATTTTTTCGATTTTGGTGGAGGGCAGGGTAACGGATTTATCGGTTATCCAAACGCCGAGAAATTTGAAGCCGTATTGAGTATGCTTGACAAAAGCACCCGGATTGAGTTTTAATTGTAGCCGGTTTTGGATATAATCGACGGTAGAATCCAGGATTTGACGGGCTTGTTCCTCGGTGGGAGCCAACATCACAAAGTCATCGGCATAACGAACATAGGCTATGTCCAGGTCGTTCATTCGTTGGTCGAGCGGAGAAAGATACAAATTGGCCAACAGGGGCGAAAGCACGGCACCTTGGGGGACGCCGCCGGTGCGTTCGATCCATTGTTTGTCTTGGGTCACATAGCCCATTTTGATAAAGGAGAAAATAAGCTCCATCAAATACTTATCCGTAACATAGGGCGATAGTTGCTTACGCAAGCGTTTGTGCGGAATGGTGTCGAAAAAATTATCGATGTCGCATTTGGCTACCCATTCGTTTTTTCCGGCTTGGATATAGTGGCGGACTTTGTTTACGGCTTTGCGTGCGTTGCGTCCTTCGCGGTAGGCATAACTGGAATCGAAAAAAGTGGTTTCGAGCCGTGATTCGATTCTGTTTTTGATGGCCGTTTGGACAATCTTGTCATTTATGGTAGCCAGAGCAAGGATACGTTTTTCGTTTTTATTCTTTTTGATTTTTATTTGCAAATAAGCTTCGGGTAAATAGGTCCGGTTGTTCAGTTTGCGAAGCAAGCGTCGTAGGTTACGATCTTGATCGGCTTCGAAGTCGCGGACCGAATGTTTATCGATACCGCCAGCGGCTTGTTTGGTTTTCACATCGAGCCAGGCGGCTTCGAGTTCCCGGTATGAAAACAGTTTTTTAAGCTTGTTTTTCATGGCGCCCCTTGGAAGGTGGTTTCGGATATTCCAAGCGGTATTTACCCAATCCGAACACCGTTTTGTTGCCCACATGCACATAGCGGCCCATTTCCAGGTAGGGCAAAACGGGGGTCAGGTTGCCGGCATAGTTTATACTTCCCGTCCATCCGGTCATAGGAAATTTTTCGGCCCGCGAGGGTGAGCGGAAAATTTGGCGCCGTTGGAGCCGTATGTTAACAGGTTGGATATGTAAGTCTTTGATGTTGAAAGGTGGGAGTTCGGGGATTGGATCGGATGCCGGATCATAGAGTTGTTGGAGCACATAAAGCCGCCGGTAGAGATAACCGAAGAAACGTTCGAATGCAAAATCGGCCGTAAGCCGGCGCTTGGTGTTTATGGCCAAGGGTGTGAGGAAACGAATCATTAGATTGCTCACGGGACCTTCGGGAATCGGAAGGCGGTTCAAATCCACCACTGCGGTGTTTGTTCCGGCGGGGCGGAACGCGAAACCGGAAACCGGCGCTTTGCCATTGAATAATCCGATTTCGGGAATACGGCCAAATACTTGGCGAATATCGTCTTCGTATTCGAAAAAGCGGCCGAAAAGCGTAAACGTAAAAGAAATACGGTGACCGGCACGGACAAAATGAACAAACCGGTGCGGAGAAATAATAAACGGCGCGGGCAAATCATTGCCTGTAAAATTACGTATGAGCGCATTATCCGGAGCTTGGGGCCGGAAAAAACGGGCAAAGAGTGCAGGGTCGTGTTCCATTAACAGGGTTCCGAAAAGGCCGCGAAGCATGCTCCCCAAATACCCGGGCAGCACGGCATCGGCGGCGGCGGTGTAGCTGATGTTGTAGCGGGCGATGAGCATGGAAAGAATTTATTCCGGTAATACTACAACAAAGTTCAAAGGACTAGTAGCCCGGTAATCCTGTTGAACAAGGATGTGCACTTTTTGACCGGGAGATAATGGTATTTCCACTTTGGTTTTCTTCTTACGGATGGTATATTTTTTTTCATTACATTCGAATAGGAAATAATAATATTTGTCGTTATTTCCGGTAGTTACTTCCGCTTCAAGTTCGGCTCCTTTTTGTAACTCACTTTCACAAGAATAGTCCAATGTCGTCCCGGAGCCAGGCCGGTTTTGCACCGGTTCGGTTTGCGTGTTTTGTGTTTCGGTTTCCCTGTTTAGGTTCCGTGATGAAGGGGACGGGGCGGAATTGCCGGAAATACCGTTACTTTCGACAAACTGCCCGTAGCCCACATTGGTTTTAGCGCCGACGCCCAGGTCGAGGAGGATGCGTTTGAAGAGTTTTAGTTTATCCTCGGCAGTGAGGATGGTTTCGCCTTTTTCGTTTTTGAGGTCGTGGAGTTCGAAAACGAAGCGGAAGGTAACGCCGGGACGCACTTTAAGGAAACGTAGCGGCACGGGATTTTTAAGCGGGTCGGGGTGTGGGGTAATATAATCGTCGGCAAGGAATTTTTGTCCGGCGGGTGCAACGGGGAAGGCGTCGAAAAATTTGTCGCGATGGTAGATGGGGAGGGGTTCTTCAACAACTTTCCCTTCCTTTTGCTTTTTATGATATCCGTTGAAAATATGTTTAACGATAAAAGGAACCTCTTCTTTTTCGCCTTCCACTTTTACCTTTTTACATAGATAATTAAGTTTTTTCTTATCTTCATTATCTGCGTTTTCATCCTCTTTTAAATTCAAAATTTTTAATTCTTCGGTAAGCAGATATTCAATATATTTTCCTTCATTGGCTTTAAAAGCACTACGCAAAACACCTTTGACCGATGAACCGGGAATGACAGGCAGTCCGGTGGTGTGGTCGAAGTAGAAGCCGAGTTTGAGTTCGTTTTCCACCAGTTGTTTTCTACCCTCTTTTACACCGCCGATTTCATGAATATATCCGGAACCGATTAATAATCCAGGGTAAATAGTGGTGAGTTCTATTTCTTTAAAATCGTTCGCGTTCGGTAACGGATAAAGTAAGTTAGCAGTTGATAAGTTTTTGTTTATTAGCAAATTACTCTTTTGCGTTCCGTTAAAGACCGGTTTTCCGCTTTGTCTTTTGATTTTAAGGTCGTTAAAATATTCTTTATAGAAAAGGTATCCAATATTTCCACTCATTATTCTTTGATTTTATAGGTTCGTAAAGCAAGTTTCAATGCTACAAGTGCATCGGAGATTTCCTGTTCTTTGATATACATTTTGTCCATATCCAAATCATCTATTTCAATTTCTTCCTTTCCGGGATCCACTGTATCTTTCAGCGATGACCGAATAACCCAGCGTATTAAGTCGTTTTTCTGGTCAGTTCGGTTTCCGGTAATAACTTGATAAATAGCTTTCAGCAAATCGGAACTATTGGCTTTTTTTCCTTCATCATTGGCATAAAATGCCAGGGTGGCCAATAAACCGGTTTGCATGATGCTGGCACCCATTGAGGATATATATCCCTTGAATTCTTTGTTCACCTCCCCATTTCGAGCCATTTGGCTATCCTTGATGGCTTGAATGGCGATGGGTATAAGTTTATTAACTTTATGATTCATGGTCGTAGATTTTTTTGATTTTACAATATCCGTAACCTATACTTCCATTTGCGCCGATTTGAACAACAGCACCGTCCAAAACTTTATCAAAATCGTCGTTATACTTATTATCCATTGATACAAAGAAAACAAAACGGCTTTCGCGCGGAACAATTTCTTCATACCAAAGGTTTTTGCTAACGCCATTTTCCAAATGGTTGCGGGCAATTACAGGTAATTTACTGGCCAAAATTTTAAAAGTGTCATCATCGAAAATAGCCACATTTTCACCCATCCATTCCGAAACATCCAAAGTATTATCTACAATTGCTTCCCAATCTTCGAGCCGGGTGTCTGTTACTCCCTTGATTTTAGGACTCCCTTTGGATACATTAGCATACGTTCCCGAAATCAAGGAATTACCGGTCAAGTTTATTGCTTTTTCATTAATGGTATCCACAAGCATTTTGGAAGTTGCCCGGTAGAATGGTTTTTTGTTGCTTCGTACAGGCAAGACGAGCAAATCGGCAGGAAAAAACTTGTAATGTCCTATGGTAGGATCCTTTTTTTTGGTTGAAGAGGTGTTTCTGATTTCATCAACACCGAAAATATGATCTAATTTAGCATCACCTTCGCTCCATTTGTTTTTAAAATATTCACGTAAAGCACCTTTTAAACTGGACGAGTTAATAGTAGGCACTCCCGTGATACTGTCGCGTTGAACCAAATTGTCCACTACGCCATAATTGGCGCCTCCACTGCCCACATGCAAGTTAGTCAGGCAGGTAATGAGGTAAGCATTTGTTTTGTTGTTCATATCTATTAGTTTTTAGTGATTACTTTATAATGGTTGTATCCGATATTGCGGAAATTATCAATATTCAAAGCTTGTAGAAGCTCTTTTTTTTGGACGTCATTTTCATAATAAAATACTGAGCCTTTCTTGTATAAATTATACTTACTGGATTTTGCGGGTTTTTGATAATAATTTATCGAGGGATCGGTATCAAAGGTTATGAATCGAAAATCACCGACTTCGGTAATGGCAAAAGCACATTTTTCAGTAATATCATCATTAACATATGCATCCGATACCAAAACAATCTTGTTCATATTTTTAGAAGGATGATAGTCGGGAATAATTTCATCAAAATCACTTCCAAATTCTTCTACCACCATTTTAAAGGCCTGCTGTTCGCCACCAAAAACCACTATATCCTGAGAATCAAAATTGACCTTGATATTTGTTCCATTAACAGAAACACTATCCTCTAATTCGACTATAAAAGCAAAACCGAATCCTTTGTGAAATTTATAGAACGTTTGTACGTAATAAGCATCATTGTCAGTGCCTCCTTCATAGTTTTTTCGGATGCCTACTTGCTTGTGTTCAATAAAAATTTCTTTGTAAAATAACCTTTGATCACAGGTTTTATCCATCATTAAATCGGGAATAGGGAATTTAGGATTATAACCCTTCAAAAGAAAATTATCATTGTTTTTCTCAATTTCAAGAAATCTATCAACTTTTTTCTCTGAACAATCCTTTTCAATTTTGGTATAAATCTGGTATTCCTTATTTCCCGGGAGATAGAATGTCTCACCATTTACAATAAAAACCGGCGATAATTTTTTAATAGCACCGTAATCAGATTGTCCATTGATAATAAATCCTCTTGGACCGATTAGCGCTTTTGCTTTATTTGCATTTTGAATTTTACTATCCTTAAAAATTTCATCGTTATTACTTTGTAATAACAGTTGATGTCTGACAAAGCCGAGGACGCCGGTTTGTTGCGGAAAATAGTTGGATTTAACCAAATAATTGGCTTGATGACCATCGCCGAAGGTGTTTTCACCTCCGAAAAAGAATTTGTCGTGAGGGAATAATTTTACAAGGTATTTTGTTGTGCTCATAGCTTTTATCTTTCTTGTTGGTTATTGATGAATTCTAAAAATCGTAAAGCCGCATACAATTTTTTCAAATTGGCTTTATGACGTTCTAATGCGTTATCGTCGTCTCCGGCATCAAATACCGGATTTTCGGTGTAAACATCCATGAATAATTTTTTGGTGACATCAAGGAAGGGAATAAGTTTTTTGTCGCCATCCTGTTTTTTGATCGTGTGAATACTTTCGTCGAAATTATTTTCGAAAAATTGGTCAAACATTTTGTCCCTATCTTTTTTATTGCAGGTTTTTCCGATTTCGAATATCACAGTGCTTTGCGGTTCGAGTTTCTGGGCTATGGAATGAATAAAATCACCATCAACACCATGTTCTTTAATCATTTTGTCAAATGTTTTGTAGGAGTCTTTGTCCTTATGGAATGTTGTTCCATAGTATTGCCCGCTATGTTTCAACACGGCGTAGGAAACGGCATTCTTACGGCAGGTTTTTTTGGCTGTATAAAACAATTGATCGACACCCAATTCGCGGGCTTCGTTAAGAGGGAATTTGTAGTAACTGATAGATACACCATACGACATCGTTGGTTTTATGGACATTCCCTTGATAATTTCTTTAAAATCCTCATGATTGGTGAACCACTTATGAAATAGCGCATCAATTTCATTAATTAAATCAAAAAAAGTTTTATCTATTTTAACCTTAGGTTTTTGATTAATACTTCTTGATTCTTCTGTGGTTTCCGTATCATCATCTTTTTTATTATTTAGTCGTGTATGTGCTACCGGAATAAAGAAAAGCAAATCATCGCCACCGGCATAAATAGGTGTTCCTTGGAATTTATTAATCAGTTGAACCGCTTCCTCTCCGAAATGCCATAAATTATTAGAAAATTTCTTGATTAAATCTTCACTATTCGGCTGTGTGTAAAGTTGTTTGATAAAACTGCCAAAATTATCACCATCGGCTTGGATAATAGCCATGTATTTCTGGTAGTTCCGGAAACGTTCTCCGGCACCTTTTTTTATCTCATTATAATATTCTTCTTGGTCGTTTTCTTTATCCCTTTTAATAAGTTTGCTTGCCTCATCGTAAAATTTTTTATCTGAAAATTCAGCCGTCGCAATTTCAGCGGTGCTTTTAAATTGGCGGTTTCCAAATTCCAAACGATGTAGAAAATTATAGTTGGGTTGATATTTTTCAAGGAATTCAATCAAACATTTTTCTTCTTCGGCAAGTGGATTGACTTTGTTTGCCAGTTCCGCAGTATCCAAATACTCATATATTTTTAGTATTACATTATCTTTTGCATCCAAATCAATTTCCAAAACATGGATGTGAAAATATTTTTTAAAAAAATTAGTTAAGTTTTCTTCTGTGATACTACATTGGGCTTTTTTTATATCCTCTTCAAAAACCTTTTCTGCAAATTCTTCGATTACTTGTTCAATGATTTTTTGAAAATCATTTATTTGTCCCTTATATATCAATCTATCAGGGAAAAGCCCGACGCCTAAATTATAGTTATCGTTTAAGGCGTCATTTTTGAATTGAGGTAATAAAATATTATCCCTGTTGATATTCCCCAATTCGATGCCTATATCGATAATTTTCCTCATCAAATATGAAAACATATAACTGGCCGCCCAGACGGCTTTGGTGCTTCGTGTCATTTGAAGCGTTCTGTAAATCGGCCCGATGGTTAGTGCGGTGTAGGTTTGTTTATTCATGGTTTGGTCGTTTTTTTGTTCGGGGGATAAATTTTCATTCATCATATTTTTCAGGTTTACTTGAATTTTTTTGTATTACAAGCGTTTTTTTCAAGTGTGGTTGAATTTTTTATGTGTAATTTATTTTACCCTGATTCCTATTCAACAATTACATTCGGTTATTTAATGCATATTTAATAAAATCAATTAGATCAAAATCATTCGGTACCGACAACAATAGTTTCTGGTCATTGCTCGCATATTCCAGTCTATCAGTTGTATAAAACCAAAATTTTTCTCCTTTGATTTTTTCCAAATGTGTTTTTCTCGGAACAAGAAAATAAATTTCCTTACCAATCGGTTTAAATGTAATTGGGGACTGGAAACGTTCAATTTTTTTATCATCATTATTTTCTGCGTGCTTTACTTTTACTTTAATTCCTGATTTTGGATAATCAAAAAGTTCAGCCAAGCCCAATAATGCTCTTACATATTTGAATTTATTCTTATCTTTTAAATTCTTACCCTTTACAAGTTTATTTTTAATGGCAGGTTTTTCCCACATTATTTCTTTTTTGTCAAAATAATCTCGTAATAGTGATATCGTAGATTTTTTGCTAGGTTTATTTTTTATTTTCTTATAGTAATTATCAATAAGTTTAAATATATCATTTATAGTCTCAACTTTTCCTTGTATTTTATAAGTAAATGAGGTGGAATTACTAATCATATTAGTAACCTTATCATATGAAACTTTTTTCTCATTAATTTCTACAACCGTAAAACTTCCAAATCCCTTGTTTTGTCGTGTTCCGAAATTGTTAATCAGGAAAAACTCCGTTAGAACTTTATGTATAAGTTCCAATAAAGTAATATCCTTGTATGTTTGATTATTTAAAGAAACTTGACATTTATGCGTATTGAATGAAGTAATTACACCTTTAATATTTTCATTGGCAAGAACACCATAACGTAATTCTTCGAATTTGCTTCGGTTTCTAGCAACACTATCTCCATTAAATTTAACCTTATCGTTGTTAGCAAAATAGGGCGACGGTGCAATAATTTTTACATCAATTTCATCCTTTTTATTAATAAGTTTATTACTCTTGATGTAATTAGCAAGATTCTTTTTTCGGTCATCGTTCAAAAACGAAAAAAATAAATAATATGATTTATCTTTTATAGGCTCAAACCTCAACTTATAATCCAACGCCGGATGCTCGCCTTTTCCTACAAGCCATCCTTTGGATTTGGCAATTTCTTTTCCTTTTTCATAATCATCATTTCCCAGTTTTTTTAATATAAACCTATCCAACTTCGGTTTGACTTCCGTGACCCGGAGGGTGGCACCGTGTTGGTCGTGTTGGAAGTGGATGATAGGCGTGTGCTGTTTGAGTTTGAAAGTTAGTTTATATTTGCTCATGATTGTTGGTTTTCAGGGTTATACAATTTTAAAATAGCAGACAAATTTTCTATATGTTCACTTGATGTTTTTCCGTCCTTGACGAATTCTTTGATGATTTCATGTTTGTAGTTAATGATTGTGTTTTTGTTTAAGGTCATGGCCTTTTCTTTTTCTTGGTCATGACGGAGTTTAATCATTTCTTTTTCATGGGCTAAACGGCGTTTAAATCGCTTATTTTCTAAAATCAGTTTACAGCTTTTCATCAAGTAATGCAACCCAACATAAATTACTGCAAACCACCATAGGCATTTACAACAAAATTGGATTAATGATAATGTGTCCATAACTTATAATTTTTTTCTGTATTGAATAACAAATAAATAAACGGCATATATAAAAGCACCAACAGAGATCAGCTCTAATATTATTGGCCACCATTGGATTTTTGACCAATCCATAATAAATGAATAATTTAAATCAGCCATTTTCAAGGTGTTCATTCCCAATAAGCTGGCGATCAAAGTCACGGGTAAATAAAATGCAGCTAATTGTGTAAGCCGCCTTTCTTCTTGACGTTCCATATATTCGTTTAGTTCACCAATTTCCCTGTCCAAATCGTCCACATCGCGTTTGATGCGCATTTTTTCCTGCATCATTTCGTAAAGCTCAATGCCTTGCTCTTGCGGTGATGCCTCGCGGAAATAGATCCGGTTGATGAATTTGATGTAATCCAAATACAGCCGGTTGATTTCTTTTACATATCTTTCTGCATCTTTGGTATGTTCCAATTTATTGGCCAATCGCGCCACTTCGCCACCAAAATAAACCAAGTATGCCCGTTGAAGCAAAACCAACAGCACCATCTGGAAATAAAGCGTGGAAATATGTTTGTCCAAAACATTCCTGTGAAACCATTCATCGGAGCCCAAAAAAACAAACGAATAGCGGCTCATACCATAGAGTTGTCCGCCCTCCAACCAGCGGGCATAGGTGTGGGCTTCAAGTTGTTTTTGCAGCCATTCTTTATTTT
>JALVVJ010000105.1 GCA_027023475.1 Flavobacteriales bacterium | reverse complement strand
GGCCGCACACGTTTTTTGAGCTCGGCCAGCACGGCTTGCTTGGCTTTTTCGGCTGCTTTGCGACGTTCTTCGGGTGTTTTGGCGTTTTCAAAGGCCTCTTGGATTTTGTCGGCGCCCATATTGGACGTCATAATGATGATGGTGTTTTTGAAGTCGGCGGTGCGGCCTTTGTTGTCGGTCAGGCGGCCTTCGTCCAGCATTTGAAGCAAGATGTTGAAGGTGTCGGGGTGGGCTTTTTCGATTTCGTCCAGCAGGATGACCGAATAGGGTTTGCGGCGGACGGCTTCGGTAAGTTGGCCGCCTTCTTCGTAGCCCACGTATCCCGGAGGCGCGCCTACCAAACGGCTAACGGCGTGTTTTTCCTGGTATTCGCTCATATCGATGCGCGTAAGCGCCTTTTCGTCGTTGAACAGGTATTCGGCAAGTGCTTTGGCCAATTCGGTTTTACCCACGCCCGTGGTTCCCAGGAACAGGAACGAACCGATGGGCTTTTTGGGGTCTTTCAGTCCGGCACGCGAACGGCGGACGGCGTCGGCTACGGCCTTGATGGCTTCGTCTTGACCAACCACGCGTTTGTGTAGTTCTTCTTCCAAATGAAGTAGTTTTTCGCGTTCGCTTTGGAGCATTTTTTGCACCGGAATACCCGTCCATTTGGCCACCACTTCAGCCACATCTTCGGCGGTTACTTCTTCCTTGATGAGCGAGCTGTCTTTTTGTTTTTCCTGCAAGTCTTTTTGGGCTTGTTCCAATTGGTTTTCGAGTTCTTTTATTTTGCCGTAGCGCAGTTCGGCCACTTTGCCGTAGTCGCCTTCGCGTTCGGCTTGCTCGGCTTGGAATTTGGCATCTTCGATTTGTTTTTTGATGTCCTGGATTTTGTCCACCAAATCTTTTTCTTCGCGCCACTTGGCGTAGATTTGGTTACGTTTTTCTTTGAGCTCGCTCAACTCTTTTTCCAGCTCTTGGATTTTTTGGGTATCGCCTTCGCGTCGGATGGCGGCCAGTTCGATTTCCAGTTGCATAATTTGGCGGTCCAATTTATCCAGCTCTTCGGGTTTGGAATTGATTTCCATGCGCAGTTTGGATGCCGCTTCGTCCATCAGGTCGATGGCCTTGTCGGGCAGGAAACGGTCGGAAATGTAGCGCGACGACAGTTCCACAGCGCTAATAACTGCATCGTCTTTGATGCGCACTTTGTGGTGTTGTTCGTATTTGTCCTTGATACCGCGCAGGATGGAAATGGCCGATTCCTGGTCGGGTTCGTCCACCATCACTTTTTGGAAGCGGCGTTCCAGGGCTTTGTCTTTTTCGAAATGTTTTTGGAACTCGTCCAAAGTGGTGGCACCAATGGTGCGCAGTTCGCCGCGGGCCAAAGCCGGTTTCAGGATGTTGGCCGCATCCATAGCGCCCTGACCGCCGCCTGCACCCACCAGGGTATGGATTTCGTCGATAAACAGGATGATATCGCCTTCGGATTTTTTGACTTCGTTGACCACCGATTTGAGGCGTTCTTCGAACTCGCCTTTGTATTTGGCGCCGGCCAAAAGGGCACCCATATCCAAGGCGTAGATTTGTTTGTCTTTGAGGTTTTCGGGCACATCACCTTTGGCAATGCGGTGGGCCAGCCCTTCCACAATGGCCGTTTTCCCTGTTCCGGGTTCACCCACCAGGATGGGATTGTTCTTGGTGCGGCGCGAAAGGATTTGCAGCACGCGGCGAATTTCTTCATCGCGTCCGATTACGGGATCCAACTTGCCTTCGCGGGCCAATTTGGTCAGGTTGATGGCGTATTTTTCCAGTGCTTTGTAGGTATCTTCCTGACTTTGGGAAGTAACGCGCGCGCCTTTGCGCAGGTCTTCGATGGCTTTGGTCAATCCGTCGCGGGTAACGCCCATTTCCTTCATCACGCGCGAAACGGCGTCGCCACTGTTGAATATGGCCAACAGCAGGTGTTCCACCGACACGTATTCGTCCTTCATTTTTTCGGCCAGGTTCAAGGCGTCGTTGAGCGTTTTGCTCGCGGTGCGCGAAAGCGTGATGTCGGCACCCGACACCTTGGGCAGGGATTGAAGGATTTGTTCGACGCGTTGGCGGAACATATTGGGATCCACCCCAAGCTTACGAAGCAAGTGGGGTGTAACGTTTTCATCCGTTTCCAGAATGGCCTTCATCAGGTGGGCATTCTCGATTTGCGGATGCTGCATCCCTTGGGCGATTTGCATCGCCTTTTGGATGGCTTCTTGTGATTTTATGGTGAATTTATCAAAGTTCATACTCGGTATATTTTAAGGTTCATTTCATTCCCATAGCATCAAAAAATGTTCCCTTGGGATATTTATGCCAATACGTCCTTAAAACAATCGGGTTTTGGAACAAATCGGACAAATTGACTTGGGGGAGCGGTTTTTTTGGCATTGATGGAGTGGAATAAATTGCGCCAGGGATGGGAGCGGTTATGCGCGGGCGGCGCGCCGCAGGCCTGCCGTGGCGGCGGGGCGACCGGCGGAAGCCACGCTCGCCACGCTTGCAGGGTAAGAGCGGGCCGTCTGCGCATTTGAGCGGACAGCCCGTCCGCAGGGGCGAGCGAAGCAAGTCCCGCCTCATGAATGCGCCGCAATGCGAACAAAGTGAAGCAGTGCGGCATGCATGAATGAGGGCGGGGCGTCCCAAAAAAAATTACCTAAACTTAATCTTCACCTTAATCCTTTCCAATTCCCGCAGTCCGCCGAAATGATTGGGGTCTTTGACAATGACGCCGAAAAAAAGATAGAGCGGAAAACGGTTTTTACCCAGTTCAACCCGCCGCCGTTCTTCCACCACATCCAGGCGCTCCACCCGGCGGTAGGCCAATATGCGGTCGCCCTGCCGGACGATGCGGTCGAACTTGTTCCAATTGCGCAGCGGGTTGTATTCCCAGTATTGAAAAAACTCCGAATGCACTTTGAGCTCTTTGTTCGGGTTGAATTTGTATTCCGAAAAAACCTTGCGCGGCACGTAGTTGAAATCCGGGATTTGCTGCGACGGCAGTAAAGTAAAATACGGTTTGGGTTTGAAGGAGGTGTTGACATAAATGCCCGAAACCTTGTCGGGTTGCACAAACTCGAAAATCAACGTAAAGGGCTTGCTTTCAAGCGTGACCGTTTGATTATTGACCAATTGCCGGTGGCCGTCCTGTTCGATATAGATATTCACATATTGTTGCGCCCGGGCCGCGGTCATGGCCAACCACAGGAGCAGAATCCATCCTAAACGACCGTATTTCATCCGGTTATTTTTCAATGAGTAAAAGTAAAGAAAAAGCACGAAATACGGAAACATAACATATCCGTGGTACGGAAAACCTTTGGTAACGACAAGTTACCGGACCGGTTGCCTGTGTTTTATACTTGGTAATATTTTTCCGTAACAATCGTTCCCTATTTGTATCTTTGAGTAAAATAAAATAGCATTATGAAAAACCGGCTTTTATTCCTGGCCTTGGGCCTGCTGATGATTTTTCCGCTTCACGCCCAGCAAATCATTCGGTTGGGCGAAGCCAAGGGCCAACCCACAACGCCCGCTCCCTGGCACGGCGAACGCAGGCGTATCAACGATTTGATTCATACCGAACTGGACGTGGTTCCTCACCCCGACACCCACACACTCGACGGAAAGGCCAAAATCATCCTTACACCTCATTTTTATCCCACCGATAGTTTGACTCTGGACGCCAAAGCCATGGAAATACGTGCGCTCAGCGTGGACGGCCAAAAGGCGGATTACCGCTACGACGGCCAACAAATCCATATCCGGCTGCCACGCACCTACCGTCGCGGTGAACACTACACCGTGCATATCGACTACCTGGCCCGCCCCGACAGTGTCAAAAGTGCCAAAGGAAGCGCCATTACCGACAATCGCGGCCTGTATTTTATCGATGCCGCCGAAGGCGAATACCCCGCCCAGTTTTGGACCCAAGGCGAACCCGAATCCAACAGTTGTTGGTTCCCCACCATTGACAGTCCCAACCAAAAAAGCACCGAAAAAATCAGCATCACCGTGCCACGCCATTGGGTTACGCTTTCCAACGGCACACGTATCGACAGCATATTCCACGCCGACGGCACCCGCACCGATGTATGGGCGCTCCACAAGCCCCATGCGCCTTACTTGTTTTTTATGGCCGGCGGACCGTTTGTCAAGGTTCATGATTCCTTGGGCTCGTTGCCCGTAAACTACTACGTGGAACCGCGCTACAAGGACGTGGCCAAGCAAATTTTCGGCCATACGCCCGAAATGATTCGTTATTTTTCCCGAATTACCGGCGTACGCTATCCATGGCCCAAATACAGCCAAATCGTTACCCGCAAATTCGTGAGCGGCGCCATGGAAAACACCACCGCCGTCAATCATAGCGATATGGCCTACCAGGAAGCGGACGAACTGGTGGACGATAACCGTTGGGAAACCGTCATTGCCCACGAACTGTTCCACCATTGGTTCGGCGATTTGGTTACGGCCGAAAGCTGGGCGCAAATTACCGTTAATGAATCCTTTGCCGATTACAGCGAAGCCCTGTGGCTGGAACATACCGGCGGCCCCGACCTGCGCGACCAAAAAGTGGAACAAGACCGTCAAATGTATTTCTTGGTGCCCGGTTCGGACAAAAAACCCTTGGTGCGCCATCATTATCACACTCCCGACGATGTTTTCGACATCGTTTCCTACCAGAAAGGCGGTGCCATCCTGCATATGCTACGCACCTATGTGGGTGATTCGGCCTTTTTTGCCGGCTTGCATAAATACCTGACCGACAACGCCTATGGCACCGGCGAAGCCGAACGTCTGCGCTTGGCCATGGAAGATGTGTCGGGCATGGACCTTACCCGGTTTTTCAAACAGTGGTATTACCGCCCCGGACATCCCAAACTGGACATTACCTACGATTACAAATACAATCTCGAAAACAAATTGGACGGCAGCGGAACCGTGACGGTGCATGTCCGTCAAAAGACCGAAAAACCCTGGGAATTTCCCCTGATGATCGACATTTACGAAAACGGTCAATATCACCGCTATCCCGTCAGGGTGGACGATAGCGTGGAAAACTTTACTTTCCCCTTCCAACGCCGGCCCGATTTGGTCAATGTGGGCGCCCGCCACGTGCTTTTGGCCCGAATCAACGACCACCGGTCCGACGAGACTTATTATTTCCAATACTTCCACGCCCGCAATTTTATGGACCGGAAAATGGGCCTCGACCGGGCCATCAATAACAAATCCGGCAAAAAGGCCTTCGCCGTTATCAAAGCCGCCTTGGATGACCCGCTTCACAGCTTACGTATCCGGGCTATCAATGCCTTAGATGTAAAATCTCCCTATTTCTCGCATCGCATCGAACGGAAGTTAAAGGATATGGCGCTCTACGACCGCAAAACCTTGGTGCAAGCCGCCGCATTGAAAAAATTAGGCGAATTGCACAAGAAAAAATATCTTCCGCTCTTCCGCCGGATGTTGACCGCCCGGTCCCGTGCCATCCGGCAAGCGGCTTTTATCGCCCTGGCCGAAACAGCCCCCGAACGCGTAGAAAAATTCTACAACCGGCTTTCGCCTGCCGAACAGGAAAAACTGGGCGTGCAAATGGCCGGCTTTTATACCAAACATCACACACCGGGCAAGGAATTGTTTGTGGCCCGGCATTTGTTCCGCGAAGTGAATTTGATAAAAATGTTTACCAACAAAGAAAACAACGCCTTCCCCGAAGCCGTTCAATGGATTTCGTCGGGCGACAACTTGGAAGCCAACCGGCTTTTGGCCGATTTTATCTACCGGATGGCCGACAAATACAACCGCTACGGACTCAAAGGAATGGCCGTGATGATGCTGCGTTCCTATATGAACAACCAACGCAAGAACAAAGGCACCCATCACGACCGAATCATGCAGTACTACAAGCAAACCTTAGACAAAATCAAGGCACTGAAATAACCGGTTTCGTTTTTTTCGCCACGGCGGCCGGAAGGGCCGCCTTTTTTATGGAATATTCCTACCTTTGCCGCCGAATTAAACCGACCTGCATGTTTGATTTGAAAGAAATTATTACCGCCTCCATGGTGCTTTTTGCCGTTATCGATATTGTGGGCAGCATTCCCGTGATTATCGACCTGCGCAAAAAGGTGGGCCATATTCAGTCCGAAAAAGCCAGTATCATCGCCGGACTCATCATGTTGGCCTTTTTGTTTTTGGGCGAAGAAATTCTGAAATTGGTGGGCATCGATGTACAATCCTTTGCCGTGGCCGGTTCGTTTATCCTGTTCTTTTTGGCCATGGAAATGATTTTGGGCATCACGCTTTTCCGCGACGACGAACCCGAAACCGCATCCGTGGTTCCCTTGGCTTTTCCGCTCATTGCGGGTGCCGGGACTTTGACAACCATCCTGACCATCCGGGCCGAATATCACACGCTCAACATTGCCATTGCCATTGTGCTGAACATGATTTTCGTATATGCCGTGCTCAAAACTTCCCAACGTATCGAACGTTTTCTTGGCAAATCGGGCATCAATATTATCCGCAAGGTATTC
Organism: Flavobacteriales bacterium; assembly: GCA_027023475.1. Lineage (GTDB taxonomy): Bacteria > Bacteroidota > Bacteroidia > Flavobacteriales > Flavobacteriaceae > JAADED01. The sequence continues at coordinate 3,150 of JALVVJ010000105.1, read as the reverse complement.
GGTATCATTCTTTTGGCCATTGCGGTCAAATTGTTTGTGGGCAACATCCGCTTGATGTTTCATTGACTTTGGGTGCTCCGTGAGCCCCTGCGGGTCTCACTTCGCCTCCGGCAAACCTGCGCGCTTCCCCGACAAAAGGCCAAGTGTGGAGCGCTTGTTTTGCCTCCGTGCTCCGGCAGCCCTACGGTCTGCCTACACAGTTTCGCAAGCCCCTGCGGGTCTTGCTCCACGGCTTCGCAAGCCGGCAGGCCGTCGCTGCGCTCCGGTCTTTGTCTTGCTCCGCTGCTTCGGGAGCCACCTTCGGCGTCTCCCTCCACGGGCCTCGGAGCCCTGCGCCCTTCGCAAGCTCAGGGCTGCGGTCTCCTCGGCAGGTGAGTGCAAACACTGCTTTATCCTTTAACTCATAAACAACGCAAATAATTGATAATCAACTCATAATTCAAAATTCATAATTCAAAATTCATAATTATATCCGCGCTTGTCTCCCCGCCAATCATTTATTCTTTCATTTCGGTAGTTTCCTCTCCCAGCAATTCCCGGTAAAGCCGTGCATTCTCCTCATCGAAAACCGCAAAAACCACCCGGCGCGGGAAATGATGACGTTCCAGAAATTCTGCCACGGTTTCAACGGCAATAGGCGCCGCTTTGGCTTTCGGGAAGGCATAAACGCCCGTCGAAATATTGGGAAAAGCTACGCTTTCCATTTGTTTTTCAGCTGCCAAGGCCAAACTGTTCCGGTAGGCCGCACGCAATAGTTCGGCGCATTGCTCCTCGTCGTGGAACCGCCGGCAATCGGGCCCTACGGCATGAATCACGTAGCGGGCTTTCAGGTCAAAGCCGGGCGAAATGACCGCCTGGCCGTAATCAACGCCTTGCGGACAATGTTCAATACACCAACGCAAGAGTTCCGGGCCTGCCGCCCGGTGAATGGCACCGTCCACGCCGCCTCCGCCACGCAAGGACGGGTTGGCTGCATTGACAATGGCGTCCACATCCAAATGTGTTATGTCGGCACGAAGCCAATGGATTCGCTTACGCAATTTTCCGGAAATCGTTTTCATGGAACAGGGTTTTGGGTTACCCTAAAAGTTAAGCATTTTTTCTACAAATCCACCCACTTGCCTGCCAACCGGCGGTATTCTTCCGTAGGCATGCCGCCCGGTGTCCGGAACATGGTTAATCTTTCTTGCACCAAATCACCTTCGGCCTGCCGGCTCCATTCCGAAAACATACGCCCGTAATTTGCCGCCGGATGGTCGCGAACCCACATTTCGCGGCAAAGCAAAAACCCGTGCCCGTAGGCCGTAGCCAATAAATCATAGCGCCGCTCCACGGGCCACACCAAGGCAACACGTCCGTCCGGTGTCAAGACCTCGGCGCCCAGGGCAAAAAGTGCGTCCAAAAAAGCAATACCGCCGCTACGGGCTACCGTCCGATCGTTGGAACCCGCCTGATTTTCGAAATAGGGCGGATTGGCCAGTATCAAATCCTGTGGATGTTCCGGTCGCCAAAGCCGGATGTCGGCCTGCCGGATGCTTATGCGTTCAGCCAAGCCGTTGCGTTGCACATTGGCCCGGGCTTCCATCACGGCTTCGGGCGAGATATCCACGGCCGTAATGGAACTTTCGGGCATTCGCCGGGCCGCCATCAGGGCCAAAACACCCGTTCCCGTACCCACGTCCAAGCATGTTCGAACTTCTTGTGTACCGAACCATGCGCCGAGCAATACGCTGTCGGTTCCGATTTTGTGCGCGGCCTTTTCGTGGCATAGCATCAAAGGGCCCAAACGAAAAGGATTACGGCACTCACCGGTCGCTGTCACGATCGTCGGGTAATTCGTTTTGCTTCAAGTAAACATCGAGCAGGCCGTCAGGCAGATTCAAATGCATGGTTTTGTCCGGCCGGTCGAGTCGGTCAATAAGGTCGTCGTGGATGGGCACCAGAATCTCCTTGCCCGTAGGATGCAAAACAATCAGGTAGGGTTGCGCCGCATAGTCATTGACCGACTTGATTAGTCCGATTTCGCCGGCGCGGTTGTCCACGGCTTTGAATCCGATAATTTCGTGATAATAGAATTTTTTGCCGGTCAGTTCGGGCAAATCGGCCAGCGGAAGGAACAATTTACGGCCCACCAGGGCTTCGGCGGCCTCCACCGAGTCCACATCTTCGAAATCCAAACGTAGGAGCAGGGATTTATGCAATCCGGCCGAGCGAATAAAAAAAGGAATCAGTTTTCCTTTGATTTCCAGGAAAACCGATTCCAAATCTTCGTACTGTTCGGGTTCGTCGGTGTCCAATTTCACCAGGACTTCACCGCGGATGCCGTAGGGTTTAACGATTTTACCCAAATAATAGGCGTCCCGCTTGTCCATACCCGCAAATTTTGTCCGTGCTTTTTAGGCCTCGCCGCCTTCTTCGGCTTGGGCGCCGGCATCACCTGTTTCGGGTGCTTCGGCTTCGGGTTCGGCGGGAGCGGCTTGTTCGGCCTCCTGTGAAGCGGCTTCTTCGGGTGCGGGCGTACGCTTGGCCACACGGGCATCGCTATACGCTTTTTCGCGTTCCAAAGCGGCTTTTTTCTCGGCGGCTTTGCGCTGGGCCACACGGTCTTTGTGAGCTTGCACCTTGGCTTCGTGTTTTTCGAGCCATTCGGCAAAACGGCGTTCGGCTTCTTCCATATCGAAGGCGCCTTTGCGAACACCTACAAGCAGGTGTTTTTTGTAGAGCACGCCTTTGTATTTCAGAATGGCGCGGGCCGTTTCGGTGGGTTGAGCACCGTTCATCAACCATTTGACCGCGGCATCCACATCGATTTGGATGTCGGCGGGTTCCACCATGGGATTGTAGGTTCCCAGTTTTTCGAGGAATTTACCGTCGCGCTTGACGCGGGAGTCGGCGGCGACGATCCAATAGAAAGGTTTACCTTTCTTTCCGTGACGTTGTAATCTGATTCGTACAGGCATAATAATGCGTTTTGCGAGGTACCCGACCTCTGGATTAATGTGCGGCAAAGATAGCCAAAATATTCGAATCGAAAGCAGGTTTCCGGTTTCCTCAAATCCGCAAGTTCAAAAAACACAAAGGAGTTTAAAAGGATATTATCTTTTTTAGGGCGAAAAATGGTAAAATCGTAATGGATTTGTGCCTGATTTT
>JALVVJ010000104.1 GCA_027023475.1 Flavobacteriales bacterium | reverse complement strand
CTGGTCGCCCCGCCGCCACGGCAGGACTACGGCGCACGGCCACCGCATAACCGCTCCCATCCCTGGCGCGGTTTTTCGGGAAGGGTTCCTGTGGATTATCTTGCTTAAAAAAACCGACTTTTTTCCCGGATTTCAAGAAAAGTATTAACTTTGTAATTACAAGTATCGTGATATGGAACTTAAAATCATCAAAATCGGGAATTCCAAAGGCGTTCGGATTCCCAAGGCCGTATTGGAAAAATATAAAATGAAGGATAGCGTTATTTTGATTCTTAAAGACGACGGCCTTTTTCTGAAACCCGTTGATCATCCGCGCAAGGATTGGGAAGCGGCTTTCAAGCAAATGCACGAAAATGGCGATGATCAATTGTTGTTCGACGATGTTTTTGAAGACGAAAACCCGGATGAATTGTGATCAAACAATACGACATTGTGCTGGTAAACCTGGACCCCACGCGCGGCAGCGAAATCCGAAAAACCCGGCCTTGTGTAATAATCTCGCCCGACGAAATGAATAAGTATTTGCGCACCGTGATTATTGCCCCCATAACCTCCGCCTCCAAGGCTTATCCCACGCGGGTGCCCGTAAATCAAAGCTCGGTTTCCGGCTGGATTGTTATCGATCAAATCCGCACCATCGACAAAAGCCGGATAATAAAAAGACTCGACGCATTAAGCCCCGCCGAAATAAAACAGGTCAAAGCGGTTATCAAAGAGGCGTTTGTGGATTAGAAAGAATGGGGTTTGGTGAAAAGAAGTTTGTTTTGATGGATTATTTTTCCTTATTGATTACATACACCGTTCCCTTGCCTTTTCCGATACTTTGAATGATTTGTTCTTTCTTCATATACTGCAAGTCTTTCTTTATTGTGTTGATGCTTATGTTAGTAAATTTTTTTGCAAAATCCGATATTTTCAAGGGTTGGTTTTTTTCCAGATAATCTTTTAGTGCTTTTTGTCGCTCGTTTAAATATCCTCCTTTGGATTTAAACAAATCGTATTTTGCTTCGAGTCTTTGGGTAAGTGTATTCAGTTTGTCAAGGAAATACAAAACCCATTTTGAAATGTTTTCATTATCCTTATTCCTGTTTTTTTGCCCGTCCATTAAGGCCTCGTAATATTCTTTTTTTGTTTTTTCGATCAAATTTTCGAATGATACATATTGAACGAATAAATAATCGTGTTTTAATAGCAAAAGTGTTGTCAGCAAGCGTGATAACCTGCCGTTACCATCTTGAAAGGGATGAATGGACAAAAATTCGTATATGAAAATTGCAATAATCATCAAGGGGTGTATTTCGGCTTTTTCAAATTGTTCATTGGTCCATGTTATCAAATGATTCATCTCACTTTCAACCAAGTAAACATCGGTTGTATTAAAAATCACCTTTTGAACCCCGCCCGGATAACGGGCAACCACCTTATTGGAAAGTGTTTTGTATTTCCCCCTGTGTCGGCTGTCTTTTTCACTGTATTTAAGCAAGTTTTGGTGTAATTGTTTTATGTAGTTTTCCGATAGCGGTATTTTATCATAATTCTCGTAGATGAGTTCCAACGTCTCATAATAACCGATGACTTCCTGCTGGTCTCTTGTTTCAAGTTTTGTTATTTCGACATTGTTTAAAAGTTCTTCTATTTCTTGGTCTGTTAGTGTGCCACCTTCAATTCGTGTAGATGATCCGATGCTTTCTATGGTGGCGATTCTTTTTAATTCTTTAAGGTAGATGTTTTCTCGCGCTTCAATGATATTCCATTTCCCTTTGTATGCGTCTATTTGAGAAATAAGCTTTAATACTTTTTGATTTGTCCGAAAATCAAAGTTCAGTTTTTTTAGATATTTATCCATATTTTACCCATATTGTATCCGAAAACAAAGATAGTAATATTTTTATGGAATATCCAAATCTTATCCATATTTTACCTGAAAGGGTATTTTAATAATTCCAGTAAATGCCAGTAAATGATTTTATAATCCGGCGACATTATTACCTCCCCCTACGAACTCACCCACAACCTCACCGCCATTACCAGCACCAAAGCGGCGATGATGAATTTGACCAGCCGTTCGGGCCAGCGCACCGAGAAATAAGCGGTCAGGAACGCACCTGTGCCCATGCCCGCCGCCAGCCATAAGGCCGCAGGCCAAACCACTTGTCCCGCCGCGGCATACATCAACAGCGAAGGAATGCCCGAAAGCAATATCACCATGGCCTTGACACTATTGGCCCGGTGAATGTTC
>JALVVJ010000103.1 GCA_027023475.1 Flavobacteriales bacterium | reverse complement strand
TTTTGGGTGAAACGCTTGTGCTCATAGTTGTAGGGATTTACGGGTTTCGACGGCACGGACAATTTCGGGCGGTGTAATCATATTTCCGATTTTGTTGATGCCCAAAATATTTTCGGGCGATTTTTCGCCGAAAAGGATTTGACGGAATTGTCCGTTCAGGTTTTCTTCGGCAATAAAGGTGCGTTCGTAATTGTCAATGATTTCATAGATGCGCGGATGCACCGGTAGCAGGGTTTTCACCGTGAGCAAATCCACGGGAAGGCCGTTTTGGCGTAGTTGCTCCACTGCCTCGCGGGCGGCATCGGCGGTGATACCCCAGGTCAGGATAAGATCGCGGGCGTCTTCGGTGGTGTCCAAATCCATGTGGAAAAAGTCGTCCAGGTGTTGCACCAATTTTTCTTGGAGCCGTTTGGAATTGGCCAAGGCCTCCGGGTCGTTTTTGCGGATGTTGGCCTCTTCGTCATGGGTCGATGCCGTAAAGCGGGTCAAATGTTCGTCGTCGCCCAACGGCACAAAGGGCGGCGTAAGGTTGCGGCCGGGCTTATAGGGTTTGAATTCGCCTTCGATTTCCCGGTCGTAGTCGTAGGATTGCAGCGGAGGCAATTGGCCCAGGTCGAAACTGCGTTGATACATCACCATTTCCTTGGAGGTGAGCAGGAACACGGGCGTGCGGTATTTCAAGGCCACGCGCACCGCTTCGTTGGCCAAGGTCCAGGCGTCGGTAAAATCCGAAGGCGACAAAACGGGCACGGCATAACCGCCCGAAATAATACCTTTGAGCAAGCTCAAATCGCCCTGGGCACCCGTGGTGGCCGAGCCGGTGCTTGGACCCAGCCGTTGCGTGATAACGATTACCATGGGCAACTCCATAGCATAGGCCATATTGATGCTTTCCACCATCAGTGCAATACCCGGAAAAGCGCTTGACGTAACGGGCATCACACCCGTGGCCGACAATCCGGCCATCCATTGCAGGGTGGTGATTTCGTCGGGGGCGGCCAGGAAGAGCGGCAGGCGTTGTTTGCCGTATTTATACATCCAATTGGAAGGTGTAATGGGGTAAGCCACAAATGCTTGGGCACCCGAACGGGCCAAACTTTCGATGATGAGTTTCGACCCGTCGATTAAGGTTATTTGTGAGGTTTGCACGTTGTTTATTCTTTGTGTTGCGACAAATGTAAAAAATGTTTTTTAGACCCGTGCCGTGCTGATGCATAAATAGGATGATTCTACCATTGGAATTTAATATTGTGCGATATGGCAAGGTTATATTGGGCGCCCCGCCGCTCACGTTCGTGGCGCCTGCGGCGCACCGGCAGGCGTTTCGGGACGACGGAGCGCCCTCACGCCTGCCGGCACTCACGTGGCGCCGTCGGGCTGTCCGCTAAAATAGCCCTTGGGTAAAACCGGTTTTTGTAAGACCGTCGCCGTGGTCTCTTGCGCTGCGAGCCCCCGCCGCCGGCACAAAAAATTCGGTTTACCCTGCGGGCCATAACCGCTCCCATCCCTGGCGCGATAATAAGGTGCGCGCGATAAATCGCGCGTCCACAATGGGACGTCCCGCTTCGGTTGAAACGTTCGGATTTATGGATAACCTGCTATTGAAAAAATTGTAGCGGAGCGAGACCGAAGGGCTCGCGCAGCCCGCGGCAGACCGCAGGGCTGACGCGGAGGCGAAGGCAGACGCCAAAGGTGGCTGCCGGAGCAGCGCAGGGAAACAAGGCGCGGCTTTCGCGTTGGCCTGTGGAAGCCGAAGGTTCCCGGAGCCGCCGAGGAAACCGGAGGGTTCCGAGGCCCGCGAAGCAAGACCAACGGCGAAGCGAAGCGGAGCCGGAAGGGCTTGCGAAGCTGTGAAGGGAGACAAACGCGAAGCCGAAGCCAGAGCGTGCCGGCTCCCCGAGCTGCGAAGCGAGACCGCCAGGGCTCGCGAAGCCACGAAGGCAGACCGCAGGGCTGCCGGAGTGCCGGAGGGAGACAAGGCACAGGTTTGGCATCGGCCGTTTGGCAGCCGAAGGCTCCCGGAGGGCGAAACAAGACATGGGGCGCCGGCCCCGCGCCGGAGGCGCGGGGCCGGCGGCGCAAATTCAGAGACAAATTATCCGGCCGGAACGTTTTGAAATCGCAGTATTGGGGTTGAAACAATATTTACCGGACAAATTTGCGCCGCCGGCTGCGGAATGTTTATTCCGCCGCCGGCGCCCCGACGGCTTGTGAAGCATACTCAACAAAAATTATTGCTTATATCCGAACCGCCGCAACCAACTCTCGTCCTTGCGCCAATCCTTGCGCACTTTGACAAAAAGTTCCAAAAAAATCTTCTTGCCGAACAATTGTTCCAAGTCTTCGCGGGCGGCCCGGCCCACACGTTTAAGCGCCTGTCCGCCACGGCCAATCAGAATGCCCTTTTGCGAGTTGCGTTCCACATAAATGACCGCCCGGATTCGAATCAGGTTTTCACTCTCCTTGAATTCTTCCACCTCCACTTGCACGGCATAGGGGATTTCCTGCTTGTAGAATTGCAGGATTTTTTCGCGGATTTTTTCGCTGACCAGAAAACGTTCGCTCCGGTCGGTGATTTGGTCGGTATCAAAGTAGGGCGGGGCTTCGGGCAGCAGGTCGATAATGCGGTTTTTTACTTGGTCGAGCCCGAAACCGTGCAAGGCCGAGACGGGATAAATTTCGGCACCCGGGAGCAGTTCCTTCCACCGGTCGATCAGTTTTTCTACTGTTTCCTGGTTAGCCAGGTCGATTTTGTTGATAAGGACGAGTAGGGGTTTATCGGTTTTACGCAGTGTTTCCAGGAAATTTTCATCGCGCAATCCGGGTTCATCCGGCTCGGTCATCAGGAGCAACACATCGGCATCGTCGAGGGCTTCGCGCACCTTGTCCATCATCAGTTCCTGCATTTTGTAGGCCGGCCGGATGATGCCGGGCGTGTCGGAAAACACGATTTGATAATCCGGTCCGTTCACAATGCCCAAAATGCGGTGGCGGGTGGTTTGGGCCTTGGGTGTGGTGATGGCCAAATCATAGTCGAGCATACGGTTCAGGAAGGTGGATTTACCTGTGTTGGGATTCCCGATGATATTGACAAATCCCGATTTGAATTTTGCGGTAGGGTTGTTCATAAAATTTATCCGATTTGTTTACGTCGTAATTCGAAGTTGCGACCTAGATACACCTTGCGCACCAATTCGTCGGCGGCCAGGGCTTCGGGCGTTCCGTGTTGGAGGATGCGGCCTTCATACATCAGGTAGGTGCGGTCGGTAATGGCCAGGGTTTCCTGCACATTGTGGTCGGTAATCAGAATACCGATGTTTTTGTCCTTCAAATGGGCCACAATGCGTTGGATGTCTTCCACGGCAATGGGATCCACACCGGCAAAGGGTTCGTCCAGAAGGATAAATTTGGGATTGGAGGCCAAGGAACGGGCAATTTCGGTTCGCCGTCGTTCGCCGCCCGAAAGCAATTTCCCGAGCCGTTTTCGTTTTTCGGCCAGGCCGAATTCCACCAGCAGTTCTTCGAGCCGTTGTTTACGCTTTTGTTTGTCGGGTTCGGTAATTTCCAGGATGGCCAAGATGTTGTCTTCAACGCTCAGGTTGCGGAAAACGGAGTTTTCTTGTGCCAAATAGCCGATGCCCATTTGTGCCCGTTTGTGCATAGGTAAGCCGGTGATGTCGGTGTTGTCCAGATAGATATGGCCTTTGGTGGGCTTGATAAGTCCCACAATCATATAAAAGGTGGTAGTTTTTCCGGCGCCGTTGGGGCCCAGCAACCCCACAATTTCGCCTTGCTCCACTTGCAAGCTGACGCCGGCCACCACTTCCTTGTTGCCGTATTTTTTATGCAAATCTTCTGCACGTAGGATCATAAGTCGGTTTTTTGAAGGTCTTGCGAGCCGGATTTCCCGCGTTCGAGCCATCGTGCTACAAAAATACTTACTTCATATAGCACCACAAGCGGAATGGCCACCACCACCTGACTGAAAATGTCGGGCGGGGTGATAATGGCGGCCAAAATGAGGATGAGCACGTAGGCGTATTTGCGGCTCTGTTTGAGAAAATCGCTGTCCACCAAGCCCAGTTTGACGAAAAAATAGATAATCACCGGTAGTTCGAACACCAATCCGTTGGCCAAAATGGTGGTGCGCACCGAGGAAATGTAGGAGCTGATGTCCACCATATTTTCCACACGGTCGCTAATGGTGTAATTTCCAAGGAAATTAATCACCAAGGGCGTGATGATATAGTAACCGAACAGAATGCCGATAAAAAACAGGATGGACGTAATAAAAACGAAGCGTTTGCCATAGCGTTGTTCCGACGGATAAAGCCCGGGGGCAATAAACTTCCAAAGTTCATATAAAATGTAAGGAAAAGCAAGAATAATTCCCGCATAAACCGACGTCCAGATATGCACGCTGAATTGCCCTTGCAGTTTGCGCGCAATGAGCGTAATGGGAATTTTCTGAACACACAGAGCATCCGAAATCCGGCAAAACATACGGTAGGTAACAAAATCCAGATGTAGGGGCGCAAACAGAATTTTGTCGAAAATGATGCTTTTGGCCGTAAAAGCCGCTGCTGCGGCAATAAAAACCGCCAACAACGAATGGATAATCATTTTGCGCAAATCGCGCAAATGATCAATCAAGCTCATATCTTTGAAACTCTTGTCGGCGGTCATAGGATGCCTTCTTTGAGGATGTCGTGCAAGTGAACGATGCCCAGGTAATTACCGGTTTCGGAATCAAGCACAATCAATTGGTTGATATTGTGTTGCTTCATTTTTTTGAGTGCATCGGCAGCCAAGGTACCGGATGTGGTGGTTTTGGGGTGGGCCGACATAATGTCGCGGGCGCGAATGCGTGAAATATCAGTATGTTTTTGGAGCATGCGGCGCACATCACCGTCGGTTATGATACCGGTAACTTGTCCGTTGTCCAGCACGGCGGTTCCGCCTACGCGTTTGGCCGTAATTTCCACAATCACGTCGCGCAGGGGTGTGTCGGGTGTTACACTTGGCGCATCGCGGTCGTCGAGCAGTTGCCCTACTTGCAAAAGCAGTTGTTTGCCCAAACTCCCGCCCGGGTGGAACCGGGCAAAATCGTCGCGTGTAAAACCACGTTGTTCCAATACGGCTACGGCCAGGGCATCGCCCAAGGCCATTTGAAGGGTAGAACTGGTGGTAGGCGCCAAATTCAAAGGGTCGGCTTCACGGTCCACGGGGGTAAGCAACACAATGTCGGCCGCACGTGCCAAGTGGGATTCGGGGTCGGCCGTCATGGCCATAAGCCGGAACCCGGCATTTTTTACCAAGGAAGCCAAGAGTTTGATTTCGGGCGTATTACCGCTTTTGGAGAGGATAAGCACCAAATCGTTTTCCTGAATAATGCCCATATCGCCGTGGGTGGCATCGGCAGCGTGCAAAAAAACCGACGGTGTGCCCGTGGAATTGAATGTAGCCACCATTTTTCGGGCCACCAATGCGCTTTTTCCGATGCCGCTTACCACTACGCGTCCGCCGGTTTGTAAAACCGCTTCCACAGCGCGAGCAAAAGCATCATCCAACATACCGGCCAAATACAATAGGGCTTCTGCTTCGGTGCGCAGGGTTTGACGTCCGCTTTCAACGGTTTTCTTGGGGTTTAAAGTCATATTGAAACGCTTAGCACAAAGGTAAGCAAAAGCGCCGAAAATCAATTGTCGAATTCCTTATGAAGGAAATAACGTAAGAGTGCGCGAGAGAAGGGGACGATAAAAATGAACAACGCAGCCAAGGTGCCGTAAATAACATAATCGTAGGTATCACCGGTTTCGATCAGGTTTTCTTTTTTGTAGAAATAAAAAAGCAAAGAAAAAAGGGCATCAAACATAATAAATGCTGTCAAGGCAATGATAAAATTTTCCTTGAAACGGTAACATTTATTTTTGTTTTCGCGTCGGTTCACCTTTTTTGAGTATCTGTCAATTTATTGTTCAAATATACTATTTTTTTTAAAACAAAAAAAAGAAACATTGCGTATTTTGATGATTTTTATTCATTTCTCTGGTATAATTTTATGTGTTTCAAATTATTAGCATAATTAATAAAAAGCTAAATATTAATTATTACATAGTAAAAATACCCATTCATATTGATAAACTTTTTTAAAAGTTGTCAAGGTCTGTTTGTTTTTATGTATAGCTCATTTTTGGTCGCGAGATATTTTTTAAATTGCGGCAAAATGTAGAAATGATGAAATATTTACAAATGATTTTTGTCAGTTTTATTTTGCTCACCGGCTGTTCGTCGGATAATCAATCCGTAAGTAATGATAAAAAAGAAACACCGATGAACGAAAAAAAGACAATGAACGACAGTATTATACGTCAAAAAATCGCGCAATATGCGCCCTTTAAACTGACCACTGATTTGGCCAAATTGTCGGACAACGAAAAAAAGGTCATTCCTTTGCTCATCGAAGCGGCCAAAATCAACGACGAAGTTTTTTGGATGCAATCCTATGGCGACAAGCATGAATTACGCGCCAAGGTAAAATCGCCCGTGATTTGGGAATATGTGGAACTCAACTATGGCCCGTGGGACCGCTTGGATGGCGACAAGCCCTTTGTGCCCGGAATTGGCCCCAAGCCCAAAGGTGCCAATTTTTACCCGCACGATATGACCAAGGAGGAATTCGAAAAGGCCGAACTGCCGGGCAAAGACGGCTTATACACCATGATTCGCCGCGACGCCCAAGGTAAATTGACGGCCATTCCCTATCATATTTTCTTTAAAAAACAACACGAAAAAATGGCCGCGCTACTGCGCAAGGCCGCCGGTTTGTCCGACGACAAGGAATTTGCCGCCTACCTGCGTGCCCGTGCCGATGCCCTGCTCACCGACGATTACCGGCCCAGCGATATGCTGTGGATGGACATGAAAAACAACCATTTGGATTTGGTCATCGGGCCTATCGAGACTTACGAAGACCAACTTTTCGGCTACAAAGCCGCGCACGAGGCCTATGTGTTGGTCAAGGATATGGCCTGGTCGGAACGATTGAAAAAATACATTGCCCTTTTGCCCGAATTACAAAAGGGATTGCCTGTTCCCGAAAAATATAAGCAGGAAAAACCCGGCACCCGTTCCGATCTGAACGCGTATGATGCCATTTACTATGCCGGCGAAGCCAACACCGGCGGCAAAACCATTGCCATCAATTTGCCCAACGACGAAGAGGTGCAACTGAAAAAAGGATCGCGCCGGCTGCAATTGAAAAACGTGATGCGGGCCAAATTCGACAAAATCCTTGTGCCCATTGCCCGCGTGCTCATCAGTCCCGACCAACGGAAATTCGTGGATTTCGATGCCTTTTTTGCCAATACCATGTTCCACGAAGTGGCCCACGGATTGGGTATCAAAAATACCATTACGGGTAAGGGACCGGTGCGCACGGCCTTGAAGGAAACCTATTCGGCCATCGAAGAAGGCAAGGCGGATATTTTGGGCCTTTATATGGTGGGTCAATTGCACAAAAAAGCTCTGGTGGGCGGCGATATGCGGCAATATATGACCACCTTTACGGCCAGTATTTTCCGTAGTATCCGCTTTGGTGCCCATGAGGCCCACGGTATGGCCAATTTGATTCGGTTTAACTTTTTCCGCGAAAAAGGCGCCATTGTCCGCAATGCCGACGGAACCTATTCGGTGGATTACGAAAAATTTCCGCAAGCCATGACCGAGCTTTCGCGCAAAATCCTGATGCTCCAAGGCGACGGTAATTATGATGCCGTAGTGGCTTTTGTCAAAAAATACGGTGTTGTAGGCCCGCAACTCCAATCCGACTTGGAGCGAGTGGGCAAGGCGGGCATTCCCGTGGACATTCGTTTCGAGCAAGGGGTGGAGGTGCTTGGTTTGAAATGAGGTATGCATTCGTTTCGTATCTTTGAATCGAAATGAAAACCAAGCCATCTGCCGGACGAACATATGCCGTAATTACCGGTGCCGCTAACGGATTGGGCAGGATTTATGCCCGTGAATTAGCTAGGCGCGGCTATGGCATCATTGCCATTGACAAATCGGCTGACGGATTGGCGGAACTGGGAAAACTATTGGATGCAGGCATCCCGTTTCATTTTTATGAAACCGATTTGACGGATGAAGACCAAATTGAACGGATTTCGCAACAAATCAACGAAGGTTTTCCCGTGGAAGTGCTCATCAACAATGTGGGCACCGGCGGCACCCGCAGGTTCGAACAGGCCGATCCGGATTATATTGCCAACATTATCCGGTTGAATGTGCTGCCGGTGAGTTTGATCACCCGCGCATTGCTTCCCAATTTGATGCAGCGTCCGCAGGCCTATGTGCTCAATGTGGGCAGTTTGTCGGCCTTTACGCCCAACGGTTACAAAACGGTTTATCCGGCATCGAAAAGTTTTGTGCATTTTCTTTCGCGCGGGCTTTATTTCGAACTCCGGCACACGCCGGTGCACGTGGCGGTGGTGCATCCCGGCCCAATGCCCACCAATCCCGAAATACGAAGCCGCATAGCCAAGCAGGGCCGTTTGGCCCGTTGGGCCCTGTCGGATCCCGAAAAAACGGTGCGGGTTTCGTTGGACAAAATGTTTCGCCGTAAGTCCTTGATTTTCATCGATTGGCCCAACCGGATCAATTGGATGCTTACGCGCTTGGCGCCCGAAAGTGTTTTGGCCCGCTTTATGACTCGCGTGGTCAGGAGGGAATTGGAAAGGGAATAACAGCAAAATGACGATGAAAAAAATTTTTGTTACCGGCGCAAACGGTTTGTTGGGCACAAACTTGGTATTGCAACTTTTGGAACAGGGTTACGAAGTAAAAGCATTGGTGCGACGCAAGGAAAATTTTGTTTATCCGCAATTGGACGGTATGGAACTGGTGGAAGGGGATTTGTCCGACGTCCACCGGCTGAAAACGCAAATGAAGCATTGCGACGTGGCGGTGCATATTGCCGCTTTGGCACGCCACCATTTGTTGCGAATCGAAGATTATATGCCGGCCAATGTGCAGGGAACCCGAAATGTCATCGATGCGTGCTTGCATAGCGGAATCGGCCGCTTGGTGTATGTGGGCACGGCTAACACTTTCGGCTTTGGCGATTTGCAGGATTTGGGCAACGAACAAAAGCCCATGCGACCGCCTGTGAGCCGGTCATTGTATGCCCGTAGCAAGAAGATGGCCCAGGATTTGGTGGATGCCGCCGCCTGTGATTTGCACGTAACCACCATTAGTCCGACCTTTATGATAGGCCCGCACGACACCAAGCCCAGTTCGGGACGGATGGTGCTGGCTGTGGCCGGGAAACGGATGGCCTTTTATCCGCCCGGGGGAAAAAACTTCGTGCACGTGGGCGATGTGGCCCGGGCCATTATCCGCAGTTTTGACTTGCGCCCGTCGGGCGAAAAATTCATCATTGCCCACGAAAATATGACCTACAAGGAATTTTTCCGTTTGGTAGCCGAGGAATACGGCCGGAAAACCTTGCTAATTCCGCTTCCGCGCCCCATTTTAAGTGTAGTGGGGTGGGGTGGTGATTTGGTGCGTAAGGCCGGTGTTCCCACGCAAGTGTCGTCGGTGAATTTGAAAATTTTGGGCATTTACAATTACTACGACAACCGCAAGGCCCGCGAAATGTTGGGCTTGGCATTTACCCCCGTGCGTCAGGCCGTGCGCGAAGCCATCGATTACTTTCGAAAAACGGGAAAATTGGCTTGACGAATCACGACTTTTACACAACTACTTTTCCGGCGTGGAGACAAGCCGCGAGGTTAATTATGAATTATGAATTTTGAATTATG
>JALVVJ010000102.1 GCA_027023475.1 Flavobacteriales bacterium | reverse complement strand
GGCATCCGCACACCCAAAGGCAAAATCAAAATGATGTCGCAAGTGATCGATTCGGCCGTATTCCCCGGCATGCAGGGCGGCCCTTTGGAACACGTCATCGCAGCCAAAGCCGTGGCCTTCCACGAGGCCTTGCAACCGGAATTCACCGGCTATGCCCGCCAAATCATGGCCAACGCCAAACGCTTGGCCCAACGGCTGGTGGAACGCGGCTACCACATCATTTCGGGCGGAACCGACAACCATATGATGCTCATCGACCTGCGCAACAAGGACATCACCGGTCGCGACGCCGAGCGCCTGCTGGGCCGTGTGCACATCACGGTGAACAAAAACATGGTACCTTTCGACGACAAATCGCCTTTCGTTACTTCGGGCATCCGCATCGGCACACCCGCACTCACCACCCGCGGTATGAAGGAGACCGACATGGACCGCGTGGCCGAACTCATCGACCGGACGCTCGAACACCGCAACGACGAACAGGCCTTGGAGCGCATCGCCACCGAAGTCCGTAGCTGGGCGGCTTCGTTACCTTTGTTTGCTTACTAACCCCCCAAAATAACCCTATGAAAAAGTTAGCCATTTTCGTTTTCCTGGCAGGAATGCTGGGCAGTTGTAAGCCCGTGATTTATTCCCTGCAAACCACCAATGTTCAACAAACCCAAGTTGTTTTAAACAAAAAGAACTTCAAGGTTTTGGGCCATTATCAAGGTGCGGCAGAGCTTAAACTCAACATCTTTTTCACCAAATCCCCCGACGGGTTGATAGCCAAGGCCTGGCAGGATATGATCAACAAAGCCGAAGCCGATGGCTATGCCTATGAAGGTTCGCGGGTTTTTTCCAACGTTACCATTGACTTGATTAAGTCTAAAAACAAAGTAAAAGCCATTGTTTCGGGCGATTTGATAGAATTCACAGATAAATAAATTATTTTTCAGGGCGCCCGGGCGCCCGGGTTCGGCGGCTACGCCAACGCCAAACGCTTCGGCCGACGGAGCGTCCTTGCGCTTGGCGTGCCGAACTCCGGCGCCCGCCGCGTGCTCCGCTCAAACGGGCCGGCTGCCCGCACCGGCATTTCGATGCCGCGGTGCGTGGGGCTTCCCGCTGTCAGCCTCCGCCCGCGGGAAATGCTCGGGCGCCCAGCCGCCCCGTAACCGCTACGCCCGCTGGCGCAATAACGATGTGCGCGATGAATCGCTTTTCCCGCGCGATGAATCGCTTTTCCCGCGCGATGAATCGCGCGGCTACAATGAAACATGCCGCCTTGGTTGAAATTTCCGGGTCTATGGGCAACCTGCTACTGAAAAATTGTAGCGCAGGGAGACCCCAGGGCTCCCGTAGCCCGCAGCAGACCGCAGGGCTGATGCGGCAGCGCAGGCAGACGCCGCCCAAGCGTAAGCAAAGGGCGGCCGGCTGACGAGCAACGTCCGGGGAGACCGGCTTCATTAATTATGAATTATGAATTTTGAATTATAAATTGGTTTTCAAGTATTTGTAAGCGAATTTGGATTAATAAAGGCCGGGCTCACCGGCGAGCGGAACAAGACAAGGCGCGGCCCTTGGCACCGGCCCTTGGAAGCCGCCGGCTTGTGGAGCCGCGGCGGAAAACAAGCGCGGCCCGGGCGTTGGCCTGTGAAAGCGTAGGTTTCCAAATCGCCTGAAAAAATGGCCCCTTCGTCCCGAAAAATCGTAACTTTGCCGCCGAAACAGCCGTCTATGAACTCCTTGCAACAATATATCGCCCGTGCTTTGGAACGGGAATTCGGCATCAAAGACGCCGATACCGAACTTTCGCCCACAAAAAAAAACTTCCAAGGCGACCTTACCTGGAAAAGTTTTGCCGTGGCCAAACAAGCCGGCATAACGCCGCCCCAAATGGCCCGAAAGGTGGGAGAATATCTGCTTGAACACGCTCCCCAAGTAGCCGGTTTTAACGTAGCAGGCGGATTTTTGAACCTCATTCTGTCCGATAGCTATTTTACCGATTTTGTCCGCCGGCATCACAAGGAGGAAAACTTCGGACTCCTCCATCCCGACCCCCAGGCCCGCAAGCTGATGGTGGAATATTCGTCGCCCAACACCAACAAACCCTTGCACCTGGGACATATACGCAACAACCTGCTGGGCTATTCCATTGCCGAAATCTACAAAGCCACGGGTAAGCCGGTGATCAAAACCCAAATCATCAACGACCGCGGTATTCACATCTGCAAATCCATGCTCGCCTGGCAAAAATTCGGCCGTGGCGAAACGCCGGAATCATCCGGAATGAAAGGCGACCACCTGGTGGGGAAATATTATGTGGAGTTTGACAAACACTATAAGGAGCAAGTAAAGGCCTTGATGACCCAAGGCGTTCCCGAAGACGAAGCCAAAAACCGTGCGCCCCTGATGGTCGAAGCCCGCGATATGCTCCGCCGCTGGGAACAAAAAGACCCGGAAGTGATGCGGCTGTGGGAAATGATGAACCGCTGGGTTTTGGACGGGTTCAAAGAAACCTACGATGCGCTGGGCGTGGATTTCGATGTGGAATATTTTGAAAGCGATACCTACTTGCTGGGCAAAAAGATTGTGGAGGAAGGTTTGAAAAAAGGTGTTTTCTATCGCAAACCCGACGGCTCGGTCTGGGTGGATTTGACCGATGAAGGTTTGGACGAAAAGCTGTTGCTTCGCGCCGACGGAACATCGGTTTACATCACGCAGGATTTGGGCACGGCCGTAAAGCGCTTTTCGGAATTCGACATCGATACGCTGATTTATGTGGTGGGCAACGAACAGGATTATCACTTCAAGGTATTGTTTGCCATCCTGAAAAAACTGGGCTACGACTGGGCCGACCGGCTTTATCATTTATCCTACGGTATGGTGGAATTGCCCGACGGAAAAATGAAGTCGCGCGAAGGCACCGTGGTGGACGCCGACGACCTGATGGCTCAAATGACCGAAACCGCCCGCCAAATTTCCGAAGAGCTGGGCAAAACCGAAGGACTTCCGCCGGACGAAAAGGAAGAACTTTACCGCATCATCGGTTTGGCGGCGCTCAAATATCACCTGCTCAAAGTGGACCCGCGCAAAACCATCTTGTTCGACCCCAAAAAATCTATCGACTTCAACGGCAACACCGGGCCTTTCCTTCAATATACCTATGTGCGTATCCGTTCCATCCTGCGCAAGGCGGGCATCGATGAACCCGGCTTCGGAGACCTCAAACCCAACGAAAAAGAACGCCTGCTGGTGCGTCAGTTGGAACGTTTCCCGCAGATTATTGCCGGCGCGGCCGCCGAACGGAATCCCGCCAACATAGCCAATTACCTGTATGAAACCGCACGCACATTCAATTCGTTTTACCAAGCGCATTCCATTTTGCAAGCCGGAACCGAAGAGCAAAAACATTTCCGTTTGGCTTTGGCCGAGCTAACTGCCCATGTTATTCGCAACGGATTGAAACTGTTGGGCATCCAAGTGCCCGAACGTATGTAATTCCTTGCCCAAATCGCTGTTTTATGTTATTTGGCATATTTCATTCATCCCATAGGTCGGAACTTTGTTCCGGCACAAAAGTCCGAAAACCATGAAAGACAAACGTCTGCGGCGTGAGGCCCTGGCCTACCACGCCAAACCCCGTCCCGGAAAAATCGAAGTGGTGCCCATCAAACGGCACGCCACCCAACGCGACCTTTCGCTGGCCTATTCGCCGGGCGTGGCCTATCCCTGCCTGGAAATCGAAAAAAATCCCGACGATATTTACAAATACACCTCCAAAGGCAATTTGGTGGCGGTTATTTCCAATGGAACCGCCGTGCTGGGCTTGGGCAACATCGGTGCCGCAGCTTCCAAGCCCGTGATGGAAGGGAAAGGTTTGCTTTTTAAAATCTTTGCCGACATCGATGTGTTCGACATCGAAATCAACACCGAAGACCCCGAGGAATTTATCCAAACCGTCAAACGCATTGCGCCCACCTTCGGCGGGATTAACCTGGAAGACATCAAAGCGCCGGAGGCCTTCGAAATCGAACGCCGGCTGGTGAAAGAATTGGACATTCCGCTCATGCACGACGACCAACACGGCACGGCCATCATTTCGGCCGCCGCCTTGATCAATGCCGCCGAATTGGCCGGCAAGAAGTTGAAAGACATGAAAATGGTGGTCAACGGAGCGGGCGCAGCAGCGGTTTCGTGTGCGCGGCTTTACCTGAAAGTGGGTATCCGCCCCGAAAATCTGGTCATGCTCGACAGCAAGGGCGTGCTACGCAAAGACCGCAAGGATTTGACGCCCCAAAAGGCCGAATTTGCCACCGACCGGGATATTCACACCCTGGAAGAGGCCGTTCGCGATGCCGATGTGTTTGTAGGCCTTTCGGTGGGCGGAGTGCTCAAACCGGAATACTTGAAGCAAATGGCACCCAATCCCGTCGTTTTTGCCTTGGCCAATCCCGACCCCGAAATCGATTATCCTACCGCCGTCAAAACCCGCCCCGATGTGATTATGGCCACCGGCCGCTCCGATTATCCCAATCAGGTGAACAATGTTTTGGGATTCCCCTACATTTTCCGCGGCGCCTTGGATGTGCGGGCCAAAAAAATTAACGAAGAAATGAAATTGGCCGCCGTGTATGCGCTGGCCGAATTGGCCAAGGAACCCGTGCCCGAACAGGTAAACATTGCCTACAATACCAAAAACCTGAGTTTCGGGCGCGAATACATCATTCCCAAACCCTTCGACCCCCGCTTGATTTACCGCGTTCCGCCGGCGGTGGCCAAAGCGGCTATGGATTCGGGCGTAGCCCGCAAGCCCATCCGGGATTTTGAAAAATACAAGGATGAGTTGATGGAGCGTTTGGGTATCGAAACCAAACAAATCCGGTTGATGGTCAACCGTGCCAAGGCCGACCCCAAACGTGTGGTATTCCCCGAAGCCGATTACGAAGAGGTGCTCAAAGCCGCCTATATTGTCCACGAAGAAGGTATTGCCAAACCCATCTTGTTGGGCAACCGTGAGGCCATCGAAAAACTACGCGCCGAATTGGAATACACCGAAGAACTGCCCATCATCGACCCCGCATCGCCCGAATGGGCTGAAAAGGTGGAAAAATACGCCCGGGATTTTTGGGAAGTCAACCAACGCAAAGGAATGACCCTGCTCGAAGCACGCCGGTTGATGCAAACGCGTAATTATTTCGGCGCCATGATGGTCAACGAAGGCGAAGCCGATGCTTTGGTAACGGGCTATTCGCGCAGTTTTGCATCGTCGTTCCGGCCGCTGATTCGTGTAATCGGGCCGCAAAAAGGCGTCAAAAAAGTGGCTTCCACCGTGCTGTTGATCACCAAAAAAGGACCGCTCTTTTTCTCCGACGCCGCAGTCATCGAAGACCCTTCGGCCGAACAATTGGCCGACATTACGGCTATGACGGCAAGCACTGTTAAACTTTTCCACCTGGAACCGGTAATTGCCTTCCTTTCGTTTTCCAACTTCGGCACCAGCGAACATCCGCAAGCGGTCAAAATGAAACAAGCCGTCCAGTTGGTCAAAGAACGGATGCCCCACCTGTTTGTGGACGGCGAAGTCCAAGCCGATTTTGCGCTCAACCGCGAAAAACTGCGCAGGGAATTCCCCTTTTCGGATTTGGTGAACCGTAAGGTCAACACTTTGATTTTTCCCAACCTTTCGGCGGCTAATATTGCCTACAAATTGGTCAAAGAAATTCACGGCGCCCAACTGGTAGGCCCCATTTTGATGGGAATGAACAAAGCCGTTCACGTGGTGCAATTGGGCGCCGCCGTGGACGAAATCGTTCATATCACCGCCGTGGCTGTCATCGATGCCCAAACCAAAGAAAAAGCCGAACGATGAAAAACTTCCTTCGTTTTTTTGTGGCCTGGTATTTTCCTATCCTGGGAACGGTCTATTTTATTTTTCTTGTCATCGGCTCGGAGCGCATCGCCGACCGCATTAATTTGCTCACCCCCGCCCTGGCCGTGCTGTTTTTGTATTTCTATCATATCTTTGTGGGCCGGAAACGAAAATAAATCAATATGCAATTATCCGACAAACAAATCGAAATGGTGGGCTATATGGCCAGTGCGGTATTGGTGCTTTCCTTCGCCTTCGACGGCTTGACTTTTCGCTTGCTCAATTCGTTGGGCGCCATTAGCTTTATCATCTACGGCTTGCTCAAAAAGGCCTTCCCCGTAACCCTGACCAACGGGATTATCCTGCTGTTGAATTTGGTTTATATTTATCATTATTTGTAAAAGGGAATCATAAAAAAGCCGCATCGGTTCAAGATGCGGCGAAGGTTTTGTTTTCCATGCAAATCCCGTCAATGATTTGGTAACAACGCTTCCGTTTTCCGTTTCACCTGCGGCACAGGATTATTGAAATCCAAGCGGTAGGAATATATCAATTTCCCGTCCGTATCGTAATAGCTCACTTCCACGTGGCGGTCTTTGCCTTGCCCTTTGACGTCCACCCGGGCAAAATTACGTCGCATAATCACCGAACCGGGTATGCGAAGCATATTCACTTCCTTGGCCGCGTGGGTGTTGGGCCCGCTGGTAAAAGGTGAGGAAGTCAAATCGAAAATGGCCGGTTGACCGTTGCCGGGATTATACACGCTGATTTCGCTTTCGTGGCGGTCGCCGGTGAGGAAAATCATGTTGCGCACATCCTGGTCCAGGATAAAATCGATAATTTCCTGGCGTTCGGCGGCAAAACCGTGGTTGCTGTATGTTTCAAACCGCCGGGCGGTGTTCAGGAACTGTCCCCCCATTACAATGAATTTAAAACGGGCGCGACTTTTGGCCAATGCGTTTTTCAGCCATTCCAATTGTTCTTTACCCAACATTGTTTTGGGACGTTTGGTTTTCAGGTCGTTGGCATCGCGGTAGTAGCGGTTGTCCAACAGGAAAAAATCGGCATCGTTCCAGCTGAACGTGCAAATGGCGCCTTTCAGGTTGCCCACACCCACCGAAGGATTGGCCCAAAAAAGCCGGAACACATCGATGGCCGTGTTTTTGTTCCAAAAACTGCCGTCGGAATCATTGGGCCCGAAATCGTGATCGTCCAAAATGGCATAATGGGCCACCGTGCCCAGCAAGCGTTGCAATTCCGGTGTATGACGGTCGTGCGTGTAGCGATAAATGATGCGGTCGCGCGAATTCCACTCACCCTGACGCAAATAAATATTATCTCCGCCCCAAATCATAAAATCGGGCTTTTGGTCAGCTATGCTTTCGTAGATGCGGTAATGTCCGCCGTAGGGACTACCCGGGCGGTCCCACATAGGGTCGTTGGTATAAGCCCCCGAACCAAACACAAAACTAAAATCGGAAGGCGCTTTGTGCCAACGCCACAATTCCTGGGTTTTGAACGTAAGTTTGTAAGGAAATTTTTGGCGCTTCCCGTTGATGACCACGGCATAATCGTAGGCCGTGCCCGGTTTCAAATCCTTGATTTTTATTTTGCACACATAAGCATTTTCTTTGGTGGTCCGACAGGTTTCGGTGCTATGGGCCCGTACCAAATCGGCGCCGTGCAGCCAATAGGTGAATTTTACATTGGCCGGGCGGGTGGTTTGTATCCACAAATTTACTTCGGTCATATCCGTATGGCCGATCATCGGACCGGCATTGATGAGCGATTGGGCAGGGGTTTTCCACATCAAGCCCGTCAATAAAAACAATAAAAGAAATTTTTTCATCTCGCTTGTATTTTTTCCTTTCAAAGGTAAATATTTTCCGTCTTTAATTGGTCCGATATTTCTTCAAGATTTTTCCCAACGTTTGATGTCGGTTTCGGGCAATAAATCCATCCCGAATTCCAGGTGTTCGAACAGTATTTTCGCCAAGCGCGGCGCCAAAATCAATCCACGCGTTCCCAATCCGTTAAAAACCGCCAAGCCCGGATATTCGGGATGAACGCCCAACAATGGCCGCCTGTCCTTGACCGTAGGCCGGATGCCGGCGGTTTGTCCGGTAATCGTATAAGGGCCCGAATAGAGTTTTTCCAGTTTGCCGTTCAGGATTTTACGGGCTTCGTCGGTGGGCGTGGTGGTTTTGTCCTCCCATTCGTAGGTGGCGCCGGTCAGGTATTCATCCGATTCCGGTATGGGGGCCAAAAAAACATTGGATTTGATAACGGGCCAACCGCTATACGGCAAACGGATGCGCAAGGTCTCGCCCTTGGTGCCCATAAGCGGCAAATGCCCGAAAAACGGATTCCGTTTCATCCCGAATCCTTCGGCAAAAACAATCCGGCGGGCTTCTATTTCACCATAGCGGATTTTGCTTCCCCCGATTTGCAATTTTCGATAATCGAATTTTTCGGGCATAAGCAATCCGCGTTTTTCCAACTGCCGGCACCGGGTTTGCAACAGGGCCTGCACATCCACCAAGCCCGTGTTTTTGGTGATGCCGAATCCGAAAGGCGCTTCAATGCCCGGAAAATTTTCAAAACGAATACCGTCCATATATTGCTCAAATCCCGGACGGCCGGCCGCCGCTTGCCAGTCGTTTTGTTCCCCTGCCGAAGCAAGTTTACGGTAAATGGGCAAAGGATAAACAAACCTGCGGCCGGTTTCCATCTCATAGCGGCGATATTGCAGCAAGCCGTAGGGCAAAAATTCCGCCGCTTTCCAGGCCATCGTAAAACGTTTCAATATCACCGGATTATACACACCCGCCGAAGCAGTCGAAGCATTGTCGCGGCACGGGTCAAACACCACAAAACGCTTGCGGTTTTCGTCCAACACACGTGTAAAAGCCCATCCGGCCAAACCCAAGCCCACTACAATAAAATCATACATTCGCTTACAGGATATTGGCCGTTTGTTCCTTGATTTTTTCCAGGGCTTCTTTCATTTCCACCACGCATTTTTGGATGCCGGCATCGTTGGCTTTGGAACCAATGGTGTTGATTTCGCGCCCCATTTCCTGGGCGATAAAATTCAGTTTTTTTCCTTTTTCGGAATGGTCGCTTCGCATTGTTTGAACAAAATAATCCAAATGATGACGCAGCCGTTGTTTTTCTTCGTTGATGTCCAATTTGTCGGCAAAGAGCAGCATTTCCAATTCCAGGCGTGCCGGGTCGGCTTGGTCTTTGATGTCGGCGGTGAGTTTGTGGAGCCGCTTACGGATTTTTTCCATCCTTTCCGGATCCAATTTTTCGATTTGCTCCAAGCATCCGCGTATCACTTCCAAATGTTTTTCCAAATCGGCAAAAATGGATGCTCCTTCTTTCATCCGGTAATCATCCAAGGCCAAAATGGCACGTCCAATGGCCGCTTCCACACCGGCCCATAGCGATTCGATATCTTCTTCGGGCGTTTGCCACACGTCGGGGAGTCGTAGCAAAGCCGGCAAAAGGTGGTTGATGTCGGCGCCGGGATAAAGGTTTTGCAATTTTTTCCGGTAGGTTTCCAACACGCCTTCGTTCAGTTGTAAGCGTGCCAGGTCAGGCGAAATTTCCTCATTAAGTGTCAATTGGATTTTCCCGCGGCGAAGCCGGGTTTGCAAACGCTTGCGGATGTCCATTTCCTTGGAACGGAAACTTTGTGGAAGCCGCAAATTGATGTCGTTATACTTGGCATTAACACTACGGATCTCCACGCGGTAAATCCGGCCTTGTATTTCGGTTTCGGCTTGTCCGTAGCCGGTCATCGAGCGCATCATAGGCGAAATTTGGTAATTTGGTCGGATTGGATGATGTGTATGCCGGCGGCTTCCATTTCGGCCAAGGCCTTTTGTTCATCGTCCGGCTGCAAGTTCACGGCGCGCACGGCATCGCGCACCACAAACACATCAAAGCCCAAACGGGCGGCATCCAGAGCGGTGGCTTTGACACAATAGTCGGTGGCCAGACCGCAAACAAAGAGTTGGCGTATGCCCCGCGAACGCAGGCAGAATTCCAAATCGGCATTGGTGGCTTCAAAGGCCGAATAACCGTCGTCGGAAGCCCCGGTGCCTTTCAGGAACACTTTTTCGATGCGTGAAATATGCAGCGCTTCCGGAAAACGGGCACCTTGGCTGCCGCGCACACAGTGCACGGGCCATTTTTCAAAATGTTTCGTGTCGGCCGGATGCCAGTCTTTGGATGCAAAAATCCATTCGAATTGTTTTTGCAGTTCGTTGACGGGCGCAATCACTTCGTCGCCTTGTGGCACGGCCAGGGCCCCGCCGGGCAGGAAGTCGTTTTGCACATCCACGATAAAAAGGGCGGAATTTTTCATAGCACGCATCTTTGGATGCAAGTTACAAAAACTCACATTGTCCCGGACTGACAAAATATTTTTTAGGGCGCCCGCCGCCGCTTATGCGGCGCCGCCGGGCTGTCCGCTCAAATGCGGCGGCGCCCCGCTCTTGGCCTGGATGCGCGGCGGACGTGGCTCCCCACTGGTCGCCCCGCCGCCGCGGCAGGCCTGCGGCGCGGACGCATCGCAGGCGTTGCTCGCCGCCGCATAACCGCTCCCATCCCTGGCGCGGTTTTTTACCCACTCCCTGCATTGCCAAGCCCCAAACATCACCCCCGCTTTACCGGCTTTTTTGTAAATTTGCTAAAAGCCCTACGGAAATGAAACAGGACGAACAACTTCCGGTCGATGCGCTGAGCTTCGACCAGTTTCGCCAGCAAGTAATCGACGATTACGGCTTGGCCGTTTTGAGCCGCGAACTCAGTTTGGCCGGCCGCAAAGAAGTGCTGTCGGGCCGTGGAAAATTCGGTATTTTCGGCGGCGGCAAGGAGTTGCCGCAAATCGCTTGGGCCAAAGTCTTTCGTCCCGGAGATTTCCGTTCGGGCTACTACCGTGACCAAACCTTTATGATGGCCATCGGCCATTTGACCCCCGAACAATTTTTTGCCCAGGTTTACGGCCACCCCGATTTGGAACACGAGCCGCATTCGGCAGGCCGGCAGATGAACGCCCACTTTGCCACCCATTTGCTGGATGAAAACGGCGAATGGCTTGATTTGGTCAACCGCAAAAACAGCAGCGCCGATATTTCGCCCACCGGCGGACAAATGCCACGCTTGTTGGGCCTGGCACAGGCATCGAAAATCTATCGCAACCTGCCCGAATTAAAGGAATATGCCGCCAAGTTTTCGCGCAACGGAAACGAAATTGCCTGGGGCACCATAGGCAACGCCAGCACGGCCGAAGGGCTTTTTTGGGAAACGGTGAATGCGGCCGGTGTGCTTCAAGTGCCTATGGTCATCAGTATTTGGGACGATGAATACGGCATTTCGGTGCACGCCAAAGACCAAACCACCAAGCAGAGCATTTCCGAAATCCTAAAAGGTTTTCAACGGGACGAAAAAGGCAACGGATTCGAAATTTTCCGCGTGCGCGGCTGGGACTATCCGTCCCTGATCGAAACCTACGAAAAGGCCGAAAAAATCGCCCGCGAAGAACACGTTCCCGTAATTATCCACGTTACCGAACTCATTCAACCGCAAGGGCACTCCACTTCGGGCTCGCACGAACGCTACAAGTCGCCCGAACGCCTGCAATGGGAAAAAGAACACGACGGGCTGGTCAAAATGCGCCAATGGATTTTGGACAACAAACTGGCCGATGCCCAAACGCTGGACCGGGTGGAAGCCGAAGCTAAAAAACGCACCAAAGAAGCGGCCAAAAAGGCCTGGGCCGATTTTACCGCGCCCATGAAAGCCGAAAAAAAAGAGGTGGTCCAAATCCTTGGCCAAGCACTTCAACATACGGCCCGCAAAGCCCAAGTGGAACAATTGGCCTTGGAATTGGCCAAAACCAAAGAACCCATTCGCCGCGACATCGGCCGGGCGGCCCGCCGCGCCCTGGTGTTGATGGCCGGTGAAGGCCACGAACCGGCCCGGAAGCTCCGCCAATGGCTCAACGATTGGATGAAACAACAAAGCGTCCGCTACGACAAATACTTGTGGTCGGAAACGCCAAGGGCCGCACGTAACATTAAACCCATTCCGCCCGCGTTTGACAAAGACGCTCC
Source organism: Flavobacteriales bacterium (assembly GCA_027023475.1). Taxonomy (GTDB): domain Bacteria; phylum Bacteroidota; class Bacteroidia; order Flavobacteriales; family Flavobacteriaceae; genus JAADED01. The sequence continues at coordinate 24,546 of JALVVJ010000102.1, read as the reverse complement.
CTTGGTGGACGGCCGCATTATTTTGCGCGATAATTTCGACAAACTCTTTGCCAAATATCCTCAACTTTTGGCCTTCGGTGAAGATACCGGAAAAATAGGCGACGTAAATCAAGGCATGGAAGGCCTCCAAAAAAAATACGGCGAACTGCGCGTGGCCGATACGGGCATTCGCGAAACCACCATCATCGGCCAAGGCATCGGTTTGGCCATGCGCGGGCTGCGTCCCATAGCCGAGATTCAGTATTTGGACTACGTGCTTTTTGCCCTGCAAACCATGAGCGACGATTTGGCCACTTTGCATTACCGCAGTTTTGGCCGCCAAAAAGCACCGGTGATTGTGCGCACCCGCGGCCACCGGCTCGAAGGTATTTGGCATGCCGGCTCCGAAATGGGCGGCTACCTGCATTTGCTTCGTGGCATCAACTTCCTGGTGCCGCGCAACTTTGTGCAAGCCGCCGGTATGTATAACACCGTGCTGGAATCGGACGAACCGGCCTTTATCATCGAGCCGCTCAACGGCTACCGGCTCAAAGAACGCATGCCGTCCAACCTGGGCGAATACCGCGTGCCTGTGGGCAAGGTGGAAACCTTGCGTGAAGGCAAGGACATCACGCTGGTTTCCTACGGTTCCACCCTGCGCATAGTGGAACAAGTGGCCCGCGAAATGTTCGACACCTTGGGTATCGATGCCGAAGTGATCGATGTGCAATCCTTGGCACCCTTCGATTTGGAACACGACATTGTGAAGAGCTTGCAAAAAACCGGACGTCTGCTGGTGATCGATGAAGATGTGCCCGGCGGAGCCGCGGCTTATATTTTGGATAAAATCCTGAACGAGCAGGGTGGCTATTATTACCTGGACAGCGAACCGCAAACACTCACGGCCAAAGAACACCGTCCGGCTTACGCTTCGGACGGGGATTATTTCTCGAAACCGTCGGCCGAAGACATTTGGGAAAAGATTTACGGCATCATGTCCGAGGCCAAACCGTCCAAATATCCGCCATTGGACTGAATCCGGTTGCTTCGGCGGTCGCCAGGCCGTGCGTCCCGGCTCTGTATCGGCGAGCCGTCGCCGGATTATTTTTTATCTAAAACGAACTGTAAGTTATTGATAATCAATTCAAAATTCATAATTTAGAATTCATAATTAAATCCGCGCCAGGGATGGAAGCGGTTATGAGCCGCAGCGGCAACACAGGTTTCCCCGCCCGGCGGAGGCGACCGAAGGAAGCCCCACGCACGGGCGGGGGCGAAGCCCGGAAACCGCGTTGGCCGCAAGGCGAATTTAAGCGGACAGCCCGGCCCCGCCTCGTGAACGCACTGCGGTGCGCAGCAACGCAGTTTGCGTGAACGAGTGCGGGGGGCGCCCAAAAAAAACCAAACATCCAAAAAACGTATCTTTGCATAAATTTTCCGCTGACTATGTTCGAAAATCTGACCCATAAACTCGATAAGGCCTTTCATATTCTCAAAGGGCACGGACGCATCACCGAAGTCAATGTGGCCGATACGCTCAAAGAAGTGCGGCGCGCCCTGCTGGATGCCGATGTGAACTATAAAATCGCCAAGGATTTCACCAAACGCGTCAAGGAAAAAGCCCTGGGTCAAAACGTGCTTACGGCCCTGAAACCCGGGCAAGTGTTGGTCAAAATCGTGCACGACGAACTGGCCGAATTGATGGGCGGACAAGCCGCCGGATTGAACCTTTCGGGCAAGCCCACGGTGATTTTGATTGCCGGCTTGCAGGGTTCGGGTAAAACCACTTTTTCGGCCAAATTGGCCAACTGGCTCAAAAACAAAAAACACAAAAAACCATTGCTGGTGGCCGGCGATGTTTACCGCCCCGCCGCCATCGAACAGCTCAAAGTGCTGGGCCGGCAAATCGGTGTGGAAGTCTATGCCGAAGAAGACCATAAGGATCCGGTGCGCATTGCCAAAAACGCTATTGATTATGCCACCAAAAACGGTTTCGATACGGTGATTGTGGATACGGCGGGACGCTTGGCGGTGGACGAAGAAATGATGAACGAAATCGAAAACATCAAAACGGCTGTCCGGCCGCACGAAACACTCTTTGTGGTGGATGCCATGACCGGTCAGGACGCCGTCAACACCGCCAAAGTGTTCAACGAACGCCTGGATTTCGACGGCGTGGTGATGACCAAACTGGACGGCGATGCCCGCGGTGGGGCGGCCCTGTCGATCAAAGCTGTGGTCCATAAGCCCATCAAATTTATCGGGACGGGCGAAAAAATTCAAGACTTGGACGTTTTCCATCCCGACCGTATGGCCGACCGCATCCTGGGCATGGGGGATATTGTGAGCTTGGTGGAAAAAGCGCAGGAACAGTTTGATGCCGAAGAAGCGGCCAAATTGCGCAAAAAAATCGCCAAAAACGAATTCGGTTTCGATGATTTCCTGAAACAAATCCGCCAGGTCAAAAAGATGGGCAACATCAAGGACTTGGTGGGTATGATTCCCGGAATGAACAAAATCAAGGATTTGGACATCGACGACGACGCCTTCAAGGAAATCGAAGCCATTATCCTTTCGATGACGCCCGAAGAGCGCCGCCATCCGAAAATTATCAACAGCTCGCGCAAAAAACGTATTGCCCGCGGTTCGGGCACCAGCGTGCAGGAAGTCAATCAATTGCTCAAACAGTTTGAACAAATGAGCAAAATGATGAAGATGATGCAAAAAGGCGGCGGTAAAAATCTGATGCGCATGATGGGCGGCCGCGGTTTTCGAGGCATAAACTGAGCAGGTTATGATACTTTTGGACGGCAAGCGGCTTGCCGGCATTTTGTCGGACGAAATGGCCCGGCAGGTGGCGCAATTGCGCCAAAGCACGGGGCAAGTTCCCGGATTGGGTATTTTGCGGGTGGGCGACGACCCGGCCGGAGCCGTTTATGTGGAAAACAAAATCAAGCAAGCCAAGCGAATCGGGCTAAATGTTTTTTCCCGGGCCTTGCCGGACAATGATGAACAGGCGCTGGTTCGTGCCATCGAATCCTTTAACCGGCATCCGGATATTCACGGATTTATCGTGCAACTGCCTTTGCCCGCCGGGTGGAACACCAACGGTTTGTTGGAAAAAATCGATCCGTCGAAGGACGCCGACGGCTTTCATCCGTTGAATCTGGGTCGCCTGCTGGCCGATGATTTCGATTTGATGCCCGCCACGCCGGCCGGTATTGTGGAACTCTTGCGGTATTATGACATTCCGGTGGCCGGCAAGCATGTGGTCATTGCCGGGCGCAGCCGCATTGTGGGCCGTCCTTTGGCAGCAGTGTTGGCCGGCCGGCATCCGTTGGGCAACGCAACGGTAACCTTGCTTCATTCACGCACCGAAAATCCCGGACAATACATCCGTGAGGCCGATATTTTTGTTTCGGCCGTGGGCATTCCGCATCGTTGGAAAGCCGGCATGTTCAAATCCGGTGCCGTGGCGGTGGATGTGGGCATCAACGCTTTGCCCGGTGGCAAACTTGCGGGCGATATCGACCCGCAAGGGCTGGAAAAAATGCTTTCGGCCTACACGCCCGTGCCCGGTGGCGTGGGCCCCATGACCGTGGCTATGTTGCTACGCAACACACTGCGGTTGTTTGAACGAAAGATGAAGGGAAAGATTTAACCAAAAGTTTCATTCCATAAAACTTTCAAGCATAGATAATTCGATGCCGGTTTAATATCGCCGTGGGTTTAAAAACCGGAATTTTGAATTTTAATGTAGTCTTCGGGCGTTAAAACACTCAAACCGCTGTTTTTAAAGTCTTTGATATTACGGGTAACAATCACGTCCACTGTTCCCGACCGTTCGGCGGCAAAATTTTGCAATGCGTCTTCGAAATCTTTAAAATCCGAATGCAGGGCTTGGGTTACCACTTGCCCGTCGATAGGTATGATACGGACAAAAGTCAGTAGCCGGCGAAGTGCTTCGACAACTTTTGTATGGGAAGCCGTCCGGCGAAGCAAATAATACACATTGCTGACAATAACGGGCGTAATATATCCTTCGATATGCGCTTTTTCGCAACCGTCCATAATCATCGTTGCATAGTCCGAAAAAGGTTTCCGGTCATACAAAAAATCCAAAATCACATCGGTATCGATCAGTATCCGATTCATTTAAAGTATTTTTTGTGCAAACTGTCGGACAGGGCTTTTTTGTAATCAACATCATCCGGGGCCTTAAAACTTCCGCGCAAAGAACGAATGCCCGGCCCGTCCGGTACTTTGATGTCCCGGTCGGATGTTATGCTTTTCAGGAAACTTTCCACAATGTCGGACAAACTGCGGCCTTGTTTTTTGGCGTATTGCTTGGCCTTTTCAATCACGGATTTTTCTATGCTAAGGGTCAATTTGGTGTTCATAAGTTTCGGACGTTCACTATACGTGCAAAAATAAAAAAATTTATACGTCCAATCAAGTGCGTTACCGGTTCGGAAATGAACGGAATGTCCAAAAATGAAAACCTTTCCCGATAATGATTTGCGTTCCTACAATATTTTAAATAGGCGGTTGTTTTTTGTCCTCCGGGAGCCGGCGGCTTCCGTAAACCCAAAACAAAATCCACGCCTTGTCTCCCTGCGGCGTTCCGGGAGCCCTTGCGCTCCGCCTTCGGCTCCGCGCGGTCTCCCTTCACGGCTCCACAAGCCGGCGGCTTCCGGCGGCCGACGTCCGGGTCGCGCCTTGTCTTGTTCCGCAGTTCGGGGAGCCGGCACGCCTCGCCTGCGGCTCGGCCTTGGTCTCCCCTCAGGGCTTCGCAAGCCGGCAGGCCGTCGCTGCGCTCCGGCCTTGGTCTTGCTTCGCGGGCTTCGAAGCCCTTTGGCGCCTTCGCTGCGCTCCGGCGCCGCCGGTCTTCTACGCCTGCTCGGGAAACCTTCGCTTCCATAGGCCAACGCCCCATCCGCGCTTGTTTTCCCTCGCGGCTCCCGACATTGCTACGCAATGTGCGGGACAAGTTCCGGGAGCCGGCACGCTCCGCCTGCGGCTTTGCGTTGGTCTCCCTTCGCCGGTATGTTATGAAACATAAAAAATTCCGTGTTTACCGCACAAACCGGATCAAAGGCGTATGCTGCACATCGTAGCGGCTCAGTTCGCCGGGGCCGAAATAATAGCCGATGAGCATCCGCTTGATCAGTATGCCCGTTTGGCGGCGGCCGGCGGGGCTTGTAAGTTCGTTCCAAAGGGCTTGGCGTTGTTGTTCGAGCGTATTTTCCAAACTGCGGATTTGGTCTTTGGCTGCCTTGTTTTTGCGGGCGCTTTTAAGGGCTTTTTCCAAGTATTTGGTCCACGGAGCCGACAGTTCGATGTGTTCTTTTTTCAGGTATTTTTCAAAACCGGCAGCCAGGCGGTTTTCGTCCAAATCACCGGGCGAAGCGGGTGCCGATTGATGGCGGATATAATCCACAAAATAAGGGAAGAACCGGTCGTCTTTCGTTAAACCTTTTACCACCGTAAGCAAGGTGTCGGAAGGCACATAACGGTCGGGGGCAATGCCGCCGTGTTCGTAAACCTTGCGCCCGCTTTGGGTATGAAATTCCTTGTCGCCACGGGCGTAGCGGGTGGTGTGGCCTTTGTTGTCCCTGTGCCAGTAGTCCACCTTTTGAATCAACCGGCCCGAAGGCAAGTAGTATTTGGAAATGGTGATTTTGACGTAGGTGCCATATTTGACCGGAAAATAGCGTTGGACCAATCCTTTGCCAAAACTGGTGTCGCCCACAATCACGGCCCGGTCGTAATCCTGCAAAGCGCCCGAAACAATTTCCGAAGCCGAAGCGCTACGGCCGTTGATCCAAATGAAGAGTGGTATATTTTCGTCGATGGGCGAATGTTTGGTATGGTATTGACGATTGAACTTAGTAATACGCCCGCGGGTTTCGACCACCAACTTGCCCTTGGGAATAAAAAGGTTCACGGTGCCGATGGCTTGGCTAAGCAATCCGCCCGGATTATCGCGCAGGTCCAAAACAATCCGTCCGGCGCCTTGGTTTTTCAGGTCCACCAGGGCTTCCTGCACTTCGGTGGCGGCGGTGCGGGTGAATTTGCGCAGGTGGATATAGCCGGTTTTTCCGGGTAAAAGTCCGTAGTAGGGCACGGCTTTTTGGTCGATGATTTGGCGTGTGGCCTCCAACTCAAAGGTTTTTTGACCGCGCCGGATTTTCAGTTTGACCGTGGAGCCGGGTTTGCCGGTGATCAGTTTGTCCTTTTGTTGCGAAGTAAGTTCCTTCAAATCCTGCCCGTCGATGGCAATGATGATGTCGCCGGGCAAGAGGCCGGCCTTGCGGGCGGGCGTGCCGGGCATCACGTCACGAATTTGCAGTCCGTCGTCGTGATTGCGTATGCGAATACCGATGCCCGATATTTTGCCCGATTGGCGGAGCCGTTGTTCGAACATTTGTTGTTCGTCGTAAAAGCGGGTGTAGCGGTCGGTGCCCGAAAGCATGCCTTTGATGGCATCGGTGCCCATTTTTTCGGGATTGGGTGTTTCCACGTAGTTGTTCAAAACCTGCTTCATCACCGATGCCATGATTTCCATTTGCCTACCCCATTCGAAATAATCTTCCGCCGGTTGTTGGGCTCGTGTGGCAGAAAAGGAAACCGAGAGCACAAAACCGAATAAAAATTTCCGTATCATTGATGCAAAATTTCCGTATTTTTCCCAAAGATATGAAAACGGAGCGGGACAATCGATTTTCGGACGAGCAGGTATATTACTTGATGGCCTTGACGCGGGTGCCGCGTTTGGGAAGCATTAATCTAAAAAAACTTTTGCAGCATTTCGGCACGCCTTCGGCGGTTTTCGAGCAATCCCCGGCAGATTTGGAAGCGGTGGCCGGTTCCGTCTTGGCCCGTAACATCAAGGAATTCGACCGTTTTGATTTGGTGGACAAGGAATTGGAATATGCCCGTAAGCACAATATTCGCATTGTGGATTTTACCCATCCCGATTATCCGTTCCGGCTACGGCACACCCCCGACGGGCCCGCCGTGTTGTTTGTCCAAGGCGAACTCCCCCAAGGGCCGCGGCCGTGTATCGCTGTGGTAGGCACACGGAAAATGACGGGCTACGGGCGGATGTTTATCGACCGGTTTTTGAAAGATTTGCAAGAATATTCGCCGGTGATTGTCAGCGGTTTGGCCTATGGCGTGGATGTGGAAGCTCACCGCAAGGCCATGGAATACGGGATGCCCACCATTGCCGTGATGGGCACGTCGTTCAGGAAAATATATCCGCCTGTTCACCACAGGGAGTATGAAATGATCTTGGAATCGGGCGGGGGGGTGATCAGTGAAACCTGGTCGGACGAAAACACTGACCCCAATTTTTTCCTGCGCCGCAACCGCATTGTGGCCGGTATGACCGAAGCCACCGTGGTGGTGGAATCGGCGGCCAAGGGCGGCGCCCTGACCACAGCCGAAATGGCCCTTTCCTACAACCGCGACGTGTTTGCCGTGCCCGGGCGCATTAATGATATTTACAGTGAAGGATGCAACCGGCTTATTGCCACCGACAAGGCCCGCATTTTGCTTTCGGCCGCCGATTTGATTGCCAACCTGAACTGGCCGTCGAGGCAGGCAGCCCGTCCGGTGCAGCGGCAACTTTTTCCCGAATTGGATGATTTGGAAAAACGGATATACGAATACTTACTCAACCAAGGCCCCGAACACGCCGACTTGTTGGCCGTGCAATTGGAACTACCCGTTTCGGAATTGAACCGCGCCTTGCTGATGCTGGAACTAAAAGGCGTGATTTCGGCTTTGCCGGGCAACCGCTACGAGGCGCATTAACAAAAAAACCGCTCCCCGAAACGGAAAGCGGTTTGCCCAAACACGACCAACCTATGGCAAGGGTCAGTGTTTGAGAAATTTCCCGGTAAACGTTTCCTTTCCGGTTCGAATATGTAAAATATAAGTTCCGGCATTTAATTCACCGACAGGAATACGGAAGGATTTTACTTGCCCTGGAAGGTACTGGCGGATGAAGCGTCCGCCGGCATCCGAAATGCTTATTTGGTCTATGGGTTCGGGTGAATGCAAGATCAAGTATTCGGTTGCCGGATTGGGATAAATCCGGCCGTTCCAGGCCGTAGGGTTTATTATTTCCAAGGTCGAAGACAATTTCACCGTCCACCGGTCCAGATTTCCTGAATTGTTGCTTACATCGTTATCCGATGAGCCCGAAGCGCCGGTCAAAACCAAATTTCCGGCGGCATTGGTTATGATATAATGTGCATTGTCATATTGTGAGCCGCCGAAGTTTTTTTGCGCCAGCAAGGTTCCGGCCGTATCGACGGCAAAAACCCAAACGTCTTTGTCGCCATAATTTCCGGTCAGGTCGCCGTTGACCGATTCGGAATGGCCGGTCATGACCAAGTTATTGTTGAGCCAGGTCATTCCGTAGGCCGTTTCGGTGGCCGTGCCGCCATAGGTCTTGGCCCAAACGAGGTTGCCCGTCCCGTCCAGTTTCATTACAAATGCATCCGAACCGCCGTTGTTTCCACCCGAAAAATCCTGGTCGGAGGAATGGGTAAAACCGGTCAAGTAAATATTGCCCGAGGCGTCATAGGATACGTCATAGCCGTTTTCTTCGGACGAACCGCCGAAATTTTCGGCCCACATCAAATTACCCGTGGAACTCACTTTGGCTACCAAAATGTCCATACCGCCTTTGTTGGACGTCAAGTCGCCATCGCTGGAATCCGTTGTTCCCACTACGATAAAATCGCCGGAAGGCAATCGGGTAACGGCTTCCAGGCGGTCGGTTTGCGAACCGCCGATGGATAGTTGCCAATTGATGAGTCCCGTGTTTTTGTTTACCGACACCAACCATCCGTCCATATTGCCGTGATTTCCCGAAACATCCTGGTCGTTTGAGCGGGTGTAGCCGGCCATAACGATATTGCCCGAGGGAGTCATTAAAGCATCGCGTACCACGTCCACGTTAGAGCCGCCGTAAACTTCCTGCCAGAGCACATTTCCCGTAGCTTGCGCACTGATAATCCAAAAGTCGTACTGACCGCGGTTGTAGGTAGCCGTTCCGTCGGACGAAGCGGTGTAACCTATCACAAAATAACCGCCGTTGTTGTCGTAGAGCACGCGGACGCCCAGATCGTCGGACGAGCCGCCGTAGGAATAGGTTTGCAGATGATTTCCCGATGCGTCCAGGCGGAAAACGGCAATATCGTAATTGCCAAAGGTGGTACCGATGTTACCATCGGACGAATTGGTGGTGCCCACCGTAAGGTAACCGCCGCCGGTGAGTTCGCGGACAAACATACCGCCATCGTAATTACTTCCGCCATGACTTTTTTCCCAAGCCAACGAAAAGGTTTGTGCTTGCATCCAGGTGGATACGACAAATACCAAAAGGAATAGTTTTGCTTTCATACATGTTGATTTTTGTGATATTTGTTACACATCAAAATTAATGCCCGGATTGTTCGTTTATGGCGCATATTCAATGAACAAGGCATCCGGTTCAAATAAGTGGCGATTTGATTTAATAAAATGATCGGGCAACAGGTTTTGCGCCAGCGGGCGCAGCGCTATCCTTGCGTGGCCGGCGGCGCGCTTTTTGTGCCGGCGGCGGGGGCTCGCAGCGCAAGAGACCACGGCGCCGGCCCTACAAAAACCGCCGGCTGCAAGCAAGATAGGAGCGGAGCACGCGGTGGCCGCGGCGTGAGTGGTGGCCGGTGCAAAAGCGCTCCGTCGTCTTGATGCAGCGGCCACTGCGGCGCAGCCGCCACGAACGCCGGCGGCCAGGCGCCCAAATAAATTAACCCTTGACTATTAAGCCGTCGCACTCGGTTTTTTTTCATAATTTTGACACATCATTCCAAGAAATTTTTCCTATGAAAAAATATGTTTACTTGATTTTACTTGCCGGTTTACTTTTGGGAACGGCATCCTGCGGTAGCGGCAAGCACAAGGTCAAACAAAGGGCGCCGCAAACGGAAACCACGCCCGGCAATCATAATGTGGTTACACTCAACTACATCAACCGTTTCAAAGTCATTGCCAAAAAAGAAATGAAAGAATACGGCATTCCGGCAAGTATTACGCTGGCCCAAGGTATTTTGGAATCCAATTCGGGCGAAAGCAAACTGGCGCGCGAAGCCAATAACCATTTCGGCATTAAATGTGCCGACAATTGGACAGGAAAACGTTACTTGCAAGACGACGACCACAAAAACGAATGTTTCCGCGTGTATGACAATCCCGAAGAATCCTACCGCGACCATTCCAAATTCCTGGCCAAACGCCGCCGTTATGCCTTCCTGTTCCGCTTGCCATTGACCGACTATGAGGCCTGGGCCAAAGGACTCAAACAAGCCGGCTATGCCACCGACAAAAGCTATCCGCAAAAGCTCATTTACCTGATTGAAAAATACCACTTGGATAAATATGATAAAGAGGTGTTGGATGGAATGAAAATAAAACCCCGCGAAACGGCCAAAAACGAAGACGATTCCAAAGGCGAAAAAATCATTTATGAAGTCAAAGCCGGCGAAACCCTTTACACCATTTCGCGAAAATTCGGCATTCCGGTGCGCGAAATCAAAGACTTGAACAACCTGGTGGATTTCGATATTTACGAAGGTCAAATCCTGGTGCTTAAAATTCCCGAAGACAAAGCCCAAGACATGGAAGACCAAGAAGAAACCGAACCCCAAACCACCGGAAACGACAACAAAGAAAGTCAAACCGGCAAACCCGTAGCCAATGATTCCACCCAAACCGAAAACCAACCCGACCCGCAGGCCGTCCAAAGCATCGAGCAGGTAAGTCCGGCAGGCGAACAAACAAACCAACCGCAAGCCGAAATTGAAACGGCGCCGCCCGCACAAGGCATTAAACATACCGTACAACCCAAAGAAACACTTTACGGAATTGCCCGGCACTACGGCATCAGTGTTGAAAGCATCCGGCAGACCAATAAGCTTTCGGACAATAACTTGAAAGTGGGCCAAGTGCTGATTATTCCACAAGCCCAAACCGAAACGGCCCCGGACAATAATACCGGAAAACAATTGCCCGAATTTCATATTGTTCAACCCGGCGAAACCCTGTATCGTATCCACGTCAAATACGGCGTTCCGATTGAAACGCTGCGCAGCTTGAACGGGCTCAAAGACAACACCATCCACGTAGGTCAAAAAATCCGTTTACGTTGATGAGAAAGATCCTTTTGCTGCTACTGATTTTATTGGTTGTTCCGGCACATTCACAAAAGTTGCGACCCTTCCGTATTGTTGATGCTAACGGCCATAGCGTATCCTACCGTAAATTGCTGCGCCAAGCCGCCCGGGCCGATGCGGTTTTTTTCGGTGAACTGCACGACAATGCCATCGCCCATTGGCTGGAAATCAAAATGACCAAGGATTTATACGAACGTAAACAAGGAAAACTGATCTTGGGCGCCGAAATGTTTGAAACCGACAATGCTGAAGCCCTGAACCGTTACCTGAAAGGTCAAATTGACAAGAAAGGATTGGACTCCACCGCCCGGCTTTGGCCCAATTTCAAGGACTACAAGCCCATGCTGGATTTTGCGCGTGACCATCATATTCCGTTTGTGGCCACCAACGTGCCGCGCCGCTATGCCTCCATGGTTTTTCATGGCGGTTTTGAACGCTTGGATTCCCTGCCCGAAAACGAAAAACAATGGTTGGCACCCTTGCCTGTCCCTTACGATTCCACGCTTTCGCAATACCGTAAAATGCGCAATATGATGCCCTCGCACCGCGGCGCCAACTTGCCCAAAGCCCAAGCACTCAAAGACGCCACCATGGCCTATAACATTGCGCAAAACATAAAACCCGGCCACACCTTTTTGCATTTCAACGGCAGTTATCACTCGGCTTTTCATCAAGGCATCTTGTGGTATCTCCGCCGCCTTAAACCGCAGGCCCGTATCCTGACCATCGAAGTGGTTAGCGCCGACGATGTCCGTCACCTGCCCGAAAAAGCCCGTAAAACGGCCGATTTTATTATCATCGTGGACAAGGATATGCCTTCCACGTATTAATCAGCACCTTGACATGAAAGAGAGGTATTTAACTTGGAAATATTGTAACAATTTTTACGATTATGCATCGTTATAACATAAACCATAAACAAATCCCTAACAATGATGAAAAAAATATTGCTTTTATTCGCCCTCGGCCTGTTGTTTATTCAGTGCCACAGCACCAAGAAAAAAGCCGAACAAACCATGGCTGATCAAACCGCTGCGGCCACCGGCAAGCCCGCCGGTAAGCCGGACAAAGATTACATTCCCATCGACCCCGATGTGCGCATCGGCAAGTTGGCCAACGGTATGACCTACTACATTCGCCGCAATGCCAAACCCGAAAAGAAAGTGTATATGCTCCTGCCCGTAAAAGTGGGTTCGGTGGTGGAAGACGACGACCAACAGGGTTTGGCCCACTTTATGGAACACATGAATTTTAACGGCACCAAAAATTTCCCGAAAAACAAATTGGTGGAATTCCTTCAAAATATGGGCGTCCGCTTCGGTGCCGACCTCAATGCCTTCACATCGTTCGACAAAACGGTGTATATCCTGCCCATTCCCATCGACAATCCCGATAACTTGGATAAAGGGCTCCTGGTTTTACACGATTGGGCCTATTTTGCCACCATCGACCCGCAGGAAATCGACAAAGAACGCGGCGTGGTACTCGAAGAATACCGCTTGGGCCAAGGTGCCGAAGAACGTATGCGCCGCAAATGGTGGCCCGTACTGCTCCAAGGTTCGCGCTACGCCGAACGTTTGCCCATCGGTAAAAAGGAAATTTTGGAAACTTTTCCCTACGATGTGCTGAAACGTTTCCACAAAGACTGGTATCGACCCGATTTGGAAGCCGTCATTGTGGTGGGCGACATCGACCCCGATGCCGTGGAACAAAAACTCCAAAAAATGTTTGCCGACATTCCGGCCCCTCAAAACCCGCGCGAACGAAAATTTTACACCGTTCCCAATCATAAGGATACCCGCGTAGCCGTGGCATCGGACCCCGAAGCCATGTTTAACCGGGTTTTGGTTACCTACAAGGCCCGTGAGGATTACAAACCCATGAAAACCGCGGACGACTACCGCCAAAAACTCCTTACGGATTTATACCTTAAAATGCTCAACAACCGCCTGGACGATATCAAAGAGCAAGCCAACACGCCCTATTCCGGCGCCAGAGCTTATTACGGAACGTTTATAGCACAAACCAAAGAAGCTTTTGTGCTTTCGGCCGCTACGCCGGCCGACAAACGCCTGGCAGCTTTGGATACCCTGCTCTATCAGGCCAAAAAAGCCAAACTTTACGGCTTTACTCCCGGTGAATTCGAACGGGCCAAAAAAGAACTGATGGCCAACATTGAACAGGCCTACCAAAACCGCAACACCACCGATTCGGATAATTTTGCTTGGCAATACCAAGCCCACTTTACCCAAGGCGAACCCATCCCTTCGGTGGAATGGGAATATAATATGCACAAATGGTTCCTGCCCCGCATCCAACTGAGCGAAGTAAACGCCCTGGGCAAAAAATTCATCCACGACGATAACCGCGTAATTGTTGTTACGGGCCTCAAAAAAGAAGGCATTCCCGATGTGTCGGAAAACGATGTGTGGAACACCATCCGCAAAGTGGATGCCCAAAACATCCCCGCGCCCAAGGAAAGCACCGAACAACTCAGCTTGATGACCGACAAACCCGCCCCGGGCAGCATCGTCAGCGAAACCCGTAACGACAAGCTGGGCACCGTAACGCTCAAACTGAGCAACGGCGCCACCGTTACCTACAAAAAAACCGACTTCAAAAACGACGAAGTCCTGGTGCAATACTGGAAATTCGGCGGCAAATCCCTGCTCACCGACGACGAAGTCAAGAAAACCGCCTTCGCCTTCCAAGCCGTGCCCGATGCGGGCGTCAATGGACTGAACAAAAAAGAACTGCGTAAAGTTTTGGCCGGCAAAAAAATCAAAGTAACGCCCGCGGTGGACGACATCGACAGCTATGGCAACGGCAGTTTCCGCCCGGCCGATATGGAAACCTGGTTCCAACTCAATTTCCTTTACTACACCAAACCCAACTACGACCCCGAGGCCTTCGCTTCCTGGAAAAAACGCCAGGCCTTTATGGTCAACCTGACCAACAACCCGATGTATAAATTCCTTTTGGAATACTACAAGTTCGTCAATCAAAACAATCCCCGCTACGTGCCCATTTTTCCCACCAAAGAATGGATCGACAATCAGGACTACAAATTGGCCTACGACAAATTCCGCGAATTTTTCGACGGCGCCACCGGATACCATTTTTATTTTGTGGGTAATTTCGACGAACAAAAACTCCGCGAATACATCCAAACCTACATCGGCGGCTTGCCCGCATCACAACGGCCCGGCAAATACCGCCCGTTACCCGATTATTATCTCACCGGCAAGCACGATTTTATCTTTCACAAAGGTACCGAACCCAAAAGTATGGTTATTATCGGCCAATATTCACCGGCCAAGTTCAATTATACCGACAATCTCTACCTGAAAGCTTTCGGCGAAATATTGACCAACCGACTCATCAAGGAAATCCGCGAAAACGAAAGCGGTGTTTATACCATCAGGGCCAGCGCCGGCATTCGTGACATACCGGATTCGAAAGTGTATTTGGGCATCACTTTCCCTTGCGGCCCCGAAAACGCCATCCGGCTCAAAAACAATGCGTTGAAACTTTACCGCGACCTGCTCCAAAACGGCCCTACGGACGAAGATTTGAACAAAATCAAACAGTCCTGGCTGTCGCAATACCGCAAAAAGGCCAAGGAAAACAACTTCTGGCTTTCCTACCTGGCCGACACGGATTACTATGGCTACGATGCCGGCCGCTTCTTTGCCTTCGAAAACTTTGTCAACAATATGACCACCGACGACCTTCGCCGCGTGGCCCAAAAATACCTGAGCCGGCCCAAATCCGACATTACGGGCATCTGGCTGCCCGAAAACTACGACGACCAAGGTCATCCGCTCAAAAAAGAAGGCGAATAAACTCCCGGAATATTTTTTTACAAACCGTCTCCTCTGCGAGGCGGTTTTTTTGTTTGGGCGCCCGGCTGCTCACGTTCATGCATCGCGGTTGCTTCAAGACGACGGAGCGTTTCCATCCCTGGCTCATTTTTCACTTCACGACCGGAGTAACCATGCTAATCCGGTCTGTCCACCACCTCAAAATGCCGTTTTAATGCATGCCCGTAGCTGTCCACCAAACCGAGCACATGATGCCCGGGCGTAACATAAAGTTCAAACCTGTGCCGGCCTTGGGTGCTTCGAATAAATTTACCGTCCAAATGCCAATAAATCACGGCCTTCGGGTCGTTGTGTGTGGCTTCCACTACCATTTTTTGTCGGATGCTGTCCAAATCGCGCGGTAAAAAAATCCTTGCTCGGCGCACCGGATACACCAAAGCCATGGCTGCCACATCATCACTACAACCGGGTAAAGCCCGCGGCAGGCCTTGGTATTCCGGATGGCGACGGCGATAATACCATCCCATCACCGGCGGTAAAACAAACATGTTGCGCGTGATCATTTTATTCACCGGATAACACCGGCTGTTTACCCGGTAAGTCCCCGTGCTGTCCAAATGCACCATCAAGTGATAGGGACACACACGGCTACGCTCCCCATTGCCCGGAATAAATTCGGTGCGTACATGCGGGCATTTTGGCGAAGCCAAAAATCCGCTTTCCTCACACACGCGGGCTTTTTTCATGGCCAATTCCGGTTTTTGGAACCAGGACTTACCCGGCAGGATTTTAAAAACATCGAACATCAACGGAGCCGACGTGCGGGTTCCGGTAATGCCCGGCCGGCCTTCGCCTGTGGCATTGCCTACCCACACGCCTACGGTATAACCGGGTGTTACGCCTACACACCACGCATCACGATGACCGAAACTGGTGCCCGTTTTCCAAGCAATTTTACGAGCCGAAGTATAAATGTTCCAATCCTCGCCCTCCACCGGCCGGTCTTTGTCCGACAGCGCTTTGAACACAAACCAAATATTTTCGGCCCCAAAAATATCATCTTGATTCGGACTTTGTTTTCGGGATGTTTGTTTTACAAAGACAGGTCCGGAATAATCCGCTCGGTCATAGGTGCCCGTCCGGTTGTAGCGCATCAACACACGTCCCATAGATGCATAGGCACCCGTAATTTCGTCCAGCCGGGCTTCGGCTCCGCCCAGGATAAGACTCAGTCCGTAATGCCCCGCAGGCCGTTGTATGGTGCTTAATCCAAGCCGGTGCAAGTCGTCCAGGAAACGTTGTAGCCCGTAGGTTTGTAGCAGCCGGACGGCCGGCACGTTCAACGAACGCGCCAGGGCTTCGCCGGCAGGCACGGCACCGCTATACGTACGGTCGTAGTTTTTGGGATGATAACCGGCAATTTCGGTGGGAATGTCCGGCAACAAACTGCGCGGCAGAATAAGCCCGTCTTTCAAGGCGCGGGCATACAGGAAAGGTTTAAGAATGCTCCCTGTGCTACGCGCTGCCGACACCATATCCACCGCTTGCGACGGAACGTCCTGCCCGGGCACATTGCCCAAATAACCCAGCATTTCGCCCGTGGATGTGTTGAGCACAATGATACCCATGTTAAACACCTTGGCCGCAGAGAGGTAGCGGTAATGCCTGCGGGCGATTTGCCGCAGGTTTTGTTGAAGCGTTTTGTCGATGGTGCTGCGTATCCGCCGGCCTTCGTAACCCGACGCTATGGCCCTTTCCAGCAAGTGGGCGGCCAATTGCGGCAAGGGCTTGGGTTTGCCGGGCAAAGGTTCCTCCTTGGCCAATGCACAGGTCAAACTGTCGATAATGTGTTGCTTGTAAAGTTTGTCCAGCAAACGGTTGCGTTTGCGAAGCAAAAGTGTGCGGTTGCGCCCCGGGTGAATCAAGGCCGGTGCATTGGGCAATACAGCCAAAGTGGCCGATTCGGCCCAGGAAAGTTTTTCGGGCGGACGTCCGAAATAACGCCAAGCAGCGGCTTCCAATCCCACCACATTGCCGCCGAAAGGTGCCTGCGCGGCATACAATTTGAGAATTTCATCCTTGGAATAACGCCATTCGAGCCGTAGGGCCAATATCATTTCCAACAACTTACGCCCGATACTTCGCCGTCCTTTCCCCAGCGCCAAACGGACGGTTTGCATGGTCAGTGTGCTTCCGCCCCGCACGATTTTTCCGGCTTTGACGTCAGCCGCCAAGGCCTTAACCAGCGACACCGGATTTACACCCGGATGCCGGTAAAAATAGGCATCCTCAAATTGCAGAATACACTGGCGAAATTTGTAGGGGACACTGTCGGGCGGTGGAAATCGCCACTGGCCGTCGCGGGCGATTTTGGCACTCAGCATCTTTCCGTGGCGGTCGTAAAGCACGGTGGCATAGGGCGTGCGAAACAAGGGCTCGGGCAGCGAAAAATAAAAGGCCGCAAACAATAGCGCCGCCAAAGTCCAAAGCAGATGTTTCCGTATTTTTCCTTGTCCGGTGCCAAACGGTTTTTTCATAGGCGAATAAGCCGAATCCTACTTACGAAGATAATCAATCCGGGCGGATAATTTTTGGGCGCCTGGCTTCCTGCGTTCGGGGCGCCGCCGGTGGGCGGATGCCCGCGGCGGATGGCCGGACGTTGGAATGGAATTATTCTCGCCCTGCCCCGCGGCTTCGCCGCGGGGCAGGGGACGCATTGATTTTCTGTCGGATACGTCCGGCCATCCGCCCGGCGCCTTCGGCGCCGCGGCGGCGCCACGGCGCGCACTTCGGCCGACGGATCGTCCTCGTGCAAGCCGGCCCTCACGTGGAAGCCACCGGGCTGTCCGCTCCAATGCGCCTCGGGCCGCGGCGGTTTGCTAAGGGCCGGCTGCGATGTCTCCTCGGTTCCTCGGAGCCTGCTCGCCGGCAGCAAACCATGCCGCGCCGGCATCGCTTCAAGCATAAAGTATTGGAAAAGTTGTAGTTATTTTTGTCGAGAACAAAGCAGGCAACCCCGAAGGCATAGCCGTAGCTATGGCAAGGGGTGCCAATGCCGTTATCGGCAAAAAGAACAAAACTTGGTGTGATAATTTATGCTTGAAGCGATGCCTACCCTTCGCCGCATAACCGCTCCCATCCCTGGCGCTTTTTTGCGCGCGATATATCGCGCGTTCACAATGAAACATCCGGCCTTGGTTGGAATATCCGGGTTTATGATTGTCCGCTACTGCAAACATTGAAGGAGGGTATCATTTCGATGGAGTGCCCGAAGGGCGCGACTGAGAAATCTCGACACGGATGCTTCATCCGGGACGGAATTTTGCGTTCCTATTGTTCGGAATGCGAAGAGATTCCTTCCCGACCTTCGGTGCGGGACAGGCAGTCGCCGCTACGCGGCTCCGTCGGAATGACACCGCTCTGCTACTGTAAACATTGAAGGCGAAATCGCAGGGCGGTTTCGCCGCCTCCCGAGGAGACCGAAGGGCTCCGAGGGTCGCGAAGGGAGACGCCGAAGGTGGCTCCCGGAACCGCCGAGGAAACCGGAGGGTTCCGAGGCCCGCGAAGCGAAACGCCGCAAGGCGGTTCGCGAAGCTGCGAAGCAAGACAAGGCGCGGCTTTTGCATTGGCACAAGGAAGCCGAAGGCTTGTGGAGCCGTGGAGGGAGACCGGCGCGGAGCCGAAGGCGGAGCGCAAGGGCTCCCGGAACCGCGGAGAAGCCCGAAGGGCTTCGGAGCGCCTTAAAACATATTCGCCTAACTCTTTGCCCGCTCGAAAATATCCTTGCGCAAATTCAACATCCCGTCAAAGGCCACCCGCCGCGAAAACCTTATGGTCAGCCATACATTCAGAATGGTGGACGAAAAAATCACCAGCAAAATCAGTATTTGATACTTGACGGCCGTCATAGGGTTGGAGCCGCCCAAAATCTGACCCGTCATCATTCCGGGCAAGGAAATTAAGCCCATTACGGCCGTGGTGGCAATCAACGGATTGAAGGCCTTGCGTAAGGCCTGCTGCATAAAAGGCAATAGCGCTTCGTTGTGCTCGGCACCGTTGGCCAACTGCCAGCGGTAGCTGGTTTCTTCCTCGTCGATGCGGTGATAAAAAGCGTCCAAGGCAATAATCACGTTTTTCAACGAATTGCCCAGCAACATACCCGTTACGGGAATAAAATAACGCGCCGTCCAAATGTTTTTCAACCCGATAACAAAGCCCAAAAAGTAAAAATCGATCAACACAATGCTGATCATCGTGGCCCCCAGCACCGCCCACAAAAACAACCGCAACCGCAAGCCCGTCCGCCGGATGACCGTGTAGGACGAAACCACCGTCATCACCAACACCCAAAGCCCGTTAAGCCAAGGATTGTCCCAGCGGAAAATGTATTCCAAATACAAGCCCACCAAAAGCAACTGAACCGTCATCCGGCCCACGGCCGTAAGTGTGGGCCGCACCAAGCCCGTGCGGTATATGCGGAAAAACACAATGGGTATCAGCAGCAGCAAATAGCCGGCCAAAAGTTTCCACCAACCGATGTCAATGGCTCCTTTCATAGCTGTGCGGTTTGGGTGAGTTTATCCAAATCGATGATGGTTCGGGCTTGCCGGAGCCAATAGTCGTCGTGGGTGGCAGCAATCACCGTTACGGGCAAATGCAGGATGTATTCGGTTATTTTTATCCTGTTGGCCTCGTCCAGGGCCGATGAGGGTTCGTCCAAAAGCAAAACGGGTTTACCCAGCAACACGGCCTGTGCCAAAAGCAAACGTTGTTTTTGACCGCCCGAAATGGCTTTGATGCCGCGCTCCAAAATGTCGGCCGGCAGGCCGAATTGTTGAAATAGTTCGTCCACCTTGTCCGGTTCGGGCATCAGCCGGCGGTTGTTTTTGAACCGGAAGGGCGTGTAAAACAATTCCCGCGTGCTGCGAAACACCGTAAAACCCAAATCCTGCGGCACATAGGCCGTCCGGCTGCGAATGCGCCCTACTGTGGCCGGCGTCAAGAGCATATCGTCGTAATAAACCTTTCCGGTGGCCGCCGGTTCAAAACCCAATAAAATCCGTAGCAAACTCGACTTCCCACTCCCCGATTCCCCTTTAACGGCCACTTTGGCACCGTCGGGAATCAGGGCCGTCAGTCCGTCGAAAATCCGCTTATGGCCAAATTGCAAGCCGATGTTTTCCAAGCGTATCATTTGCCCGAATATCCGGGACAAAGCTATGGATTTATCTTTGAAAAAAGCACGGAATGGACAAAAAATTAATATGTAGTTTTTACATCTTCCAATACGGAACACTATAAATTCCAAGCTAAATCTATTCCTAAAACTTAATAAAATTCTACTCCAACCTCACCATCCCCACCTCCCTCAAATCCGTATATTCCAATCCCCGTGCCCGGGCTGTTTGCGCCCAACGCCTTCGCAGGTAGGCATAATTGTAGGGCATCACCATCAAGTGCTTGGCGCCCGTGCGGTTAAGCACCATATCCAAATTCAGCTTGGGCGAACGGTGAAGGATCAACACATCGGCCCGCGGTAAATGCGCCACGGAAACCACCGTGTCCAGGAGCAAATAATGCCGGCCGGACAACCGGAAAACCTCAGGAAAAGCGGCTGTGTCCACCCGCCGCACGCCGGCTTCGCGCACAAATCCCGCTGCCACGCCCCGGTAAACGGCCGTATCCGAAAAAATATGTAATTCCGTTCCGTTACGGCCCAAAAGTAAGGGCTTCCCCTTGTGTTCGGTCAAAATCCATTCACTACTGTGCTTCCGCCGGTCGTAATCCCGGAGCCAAAGCAGTTGAAAAGCCAAAATTCCGCCCGCCAACCAAAATAGCCGTCTGCGCACCGGACGCTGCCACCACAAATACAAACCCAGGGTAAACAAAAACAATCCGGCGGCCAATGCGGGCGAAAAATAGATATTCTTCATCACCCCGATTTTCCAGGCCGCTATGCGGTGAATGAGTCCGTTCATCCATCCCAGCGTTATATCCAAACCCTGCAATATCCAACCCGCCGGCAAGCGGAACATCAATAGCGCTATGGCCAAAAAACCCAATCCCAACACCACCGTCAGCAAAGGAATAACCACAAAATTCGACACCACAAATCCAAGCGAAAAGCGGTGGAAATACATCAACACCAAAGGCACCACGCCAAATTGCGCCGCCAGGGAAACATAAAGTAAGTCCGTAAAATATTGCAGGATTTTGTTCCGCGGATAATAGATTTTCTTAAACAAACCGAAAAACAAAATAATGGCCGCCACCGCCCCGAAACTCAGCTGAAAACCGATTTCACCCGCCATAGCCGGATTAATGAGCAAAATCACAAAGCCCGCCAAAACCAATATATGCAAACCCGAAACCTCCCGCTCGGCCTCCCAAGCCAATTGAAAAAATCCGAACATAATCACCGCACGCAACACCGACGGCGAAAAACCCGTCAGCCAGGCATAAAACCACAGGATGGCCAATATCCCGCCGTGATACAACCATTTGTAACGAATCCGGAAGGGCGAAAACAAGAAACGCAGGAAAAACAACAAAATCCCGATGTGCATCCCCGAAATGGCCAACACGTGCACCACCCCCGCATCGATAAAGGCCTCACGCGTGCGCGTGTCCAAATCCTGCCTTTCGCCCAAAAGCAAAGCCGATGCCACCGCAAAATTTTCGGGCGATAAATGACGGGCCAAAGCCGCCCGGATGCGCATCCGCAACCGCGCCTGCACATAGCGCCAAGGATTCCGGTAGGCCAATTCCTTCAACCCGCCACCCACGGCAAACAATCGCCGGTGGATATGATGCCGCCGTAAATAACGCCCGTAGTCAAAACCATACGGATAATGCAAAACGGGCAATGCCTTGATTTCCCCTGCCCCGAACACGGAACCATAGGTTTGGCCGGGTATTAAATCCTCATCGTTTGCCGGTAAATACAACAGCGCCCCGAAATCCACCGCCGCCGTATCGGCACGAAACACGCGCACAAAATACCTCTTGAATTTTTTCGACGGCTTCAAACCGGCCGTAACCTCAAAAGCCAAATAATGCGGTGCACCGTCAAGTCGGGCCGGAACAACGGGTTCCGGCATCCGTGCACGGGCATAATAACTCCCCGCGCCAAAAGCCACCATTACGGCCACCGCCATAAATCCATAGCGCATCCAATCCCACCGGCAGGCAAACCGGTGAAATGCATACATCAACAGCAAACCGCCGCCCCAAAACCAAATCCACTCGCGCAACGATAGCGGCACATTTGCCGCCACGCCGGCTATCCATCCCAGCAAAACAAAAAACAAAGGCGGCAGATGCTTGCCGAAACCCGGTGCATTGGTGCGGTTCAAAACTTATTATTCACCGTTCATTCCTTGAACTTGTTCGCCATATTCCTTGCGCAACACCCGCCGCATAATCTTTCCCGATGCCGTCCGCGGCAAACTGTCGCGCAAAACCAAGCGGTGGATTTTAAACAGCGGATTGAGCTTTTCGCGTATTTGCCGTTGCAATTCCCGCTGCAAATCCTCCGCTTCTTGGGGCCGGTAAACCACGGCAAACACCACCAAACGCGCCGGCCCGCCTTCGGGTGGCGCCACCGCCACCGCCGCCGATTCTTTTACGTTCGGATGCCGGTTGATCACCTCTTCCAACTGACCGGCACCCACCTTAATGCCGCCCAGGTTCATACTGTCGTCCGTGCGGCCCATCACCCGGAAGTAGCCGTTTTCCATACGCACCAAATAATCCCCGTGCCGGCGCAAGGTTTTACCTTCCCATTCCGGCAAACCCGCATAATAGGTTTGGTGGTGGTCTTTGTTGAGCAATTCCACCGAAAGCCCCATCGCGGGCGGAATCAAAAACACTTCGCCGGCATCCGCGGGCCGGAAATGCTCGTCCAAAATCACAAATTCGCTTCCCAGGGCCGGCGTCGAAAAGGTCGAAGGATAGTTATCCTGCACCACGGTGGATGTAACATATCCGCCCCCGATTTCGGTGCCGCCACAATATTCGATAACGGGCCGGCCGCCGGCCGCTTGCATCAGCCAGGCCATATCGCGCGGATGCGAAGTCTCGCCTGTGGAACTGAACACCTTCACGGCCGACCAATCCCACTTCCACGCCGGCAGGTTTTTCCACGCCCGCACCAGGGCCGGCACAACGCCCAACATATTCACTCCGGCATCTTGCACAAACCCGGCAAAACCCTCACCCGTGGGTATGCCGTCATACAGGGCCATTGTTCCCTTGTTAATCAAGGTGGCAAAAATCAGCCAAGGCCCCATCATCCACCCCAGATTGGTGGGCCAAGCCACCGTGTCGCCCGGATGAATGTCGTGATGAAAAAACCCGTCCGCCGCCGATTTAACGGCCGTAGTATGATTCCAGGGAATGGCCTTGGGCGCCGATGTGGTGCCCGACGAAAACAAAACCGTAATACGGTCCATCGGGTCGGCTTCGTGATTTTCCTGCGGTCCGCCGGCCGCTTCCAAAAAATCATCCCAAAACATATCACCTTCGCGCAAATCCACCTCACCGGTGCGCACCACCACACAACGTGGCGCCCGGGCTTGTATCAGTTTTTCATACAAAGGAATTTGCTTGCCCCCGCGATACAGATAATCCCGCGTAAACACCAAACGCGGCGGCGCAATGGCAAAACGCTTCCTGATTTCCCCGGCCGAAAAACTGTCGGCCACCGTAACCACCGGAAAGCCTCCCCGCAATGCCGCAATATACACCGCCACCGCCATAGGCGTCATCGGCATATCAATGCCCACATAATCCCCGGGCTTCAACCCCGCCTTACGAAGCGAATACAAAATATCGCCGGTCAAGGCCTCCAAACCGGCGTAACTCATCTCCCGCAACACGCCGTCCCGTTCACCGGCATACCGGATAGCCGCCTGCCCGGCCGGCGCACCGAACAAACTATCGGCAATGTTCATCCGGGCCCCGGCATACCAACGCGGCCGTTCCACTCCTTCGGTCAGGTCCAACACCCGCTCATAAGGCCGGCGAAACACAATACCCAAGGCCTTGGTTGTTGTTTCCCAAAACTTTTCACGCTCGGCAATCGACCAGCGGTAAAAATCCGCATATTGTTCAAATCCCAATTCCCGCATCACGCGGTAAATATTGCTTTGTCGGACAATTTCGGGCGTAGGCGACCATTTCATAGCATACCGGATTTGGTCTATCAATTTAGCAAATTTTCCGTAATTATTTTTTGGGCGCCCCGGCGCCTGCGTTCGGGGCCCCGCCGGCGGACTGACGTCCGCAGCGCTCCCGCCATTGCTTTGCAATGCGGGAGCCGCCCGGCGCGCTTCGCGCGCCGCGGCGGGGCACCGGCCGTTGCTTCAAGCGGCGGAGCGCTTTCGCACCGGCCGGCCCGAAATTCGTCGCCGTCGGGCTGTCCGCTCAAATGCGGCTTGTCGGCTCGCTGCTTTTTGCGCGGGCTGCGCCTACGCTTGCCCGCGCCCGCCCGTGCGTAGGGCTTCCTCCGG
>JALVVJ010000101.1 GCA_027023475.1 Flavobacteriales bacterium | reverse complement strand
TGACGGGTTTGGTGATTAAATCCACGGGAAGTTTCTACGACATCCTGGACGAAAAGGGTCAAACGCACAAGGGGCGCTTACGCGGAAAATTCCGCATCAAAGGCCTGCGCACCACCAATCCCGTGGCCGTAGGCGACCGCGTGGAATTCCATCCGTTGGACGATGGCACGGTGCGCATCCATCGGGTGCTGCCACGCAAAAACATGCTGCTTCGCCGTGCTACCAATTTGGCCAAAAAATACCACATCCTGGCCGCTAATATCGACCGGGTGTTTGTGCTTTACACGCCCAAATATCCCGAAACACTGTTGTCGTTTATCGACCGTGTGCTGGTGGCGGCCGAGGCCTATGGTATTCCGCCGGTATTGCTTATCAACAAAACGGATTTGTTCAAAGACGATGAAGAGGCCCGGCAAAAAATCGACGACTTCAAGCGGATTTATGCGGCCACCGGATATCCTATCCTTGAAGTGTCGGCCAAGACGGGCGAAAACATCGATGCGCTTAAAGCCCAGATGAAGGATAAAATATCCCTTTTTACGGGCAATTCCGGCACGGGAAAAAGCAGTTTGATCAACCGGCTTATTCCGGGGCTCAACCTGAAAACCAAGCCCGTGTCGCAAGTGCATCGCCAGGGGCAGCATACCACAACCTTTGCCCAATTGCATCCGTTGCCATTTGGCGGATACATCATCGATACGCCGGGCATACGGGCTTTTGGCACCGTGGATTTGGAGCCGCAGCACCTGGGTGATTATTTTCCCGAGTTGCGCCGCTACAAACCCGAGTGTAAATTCAACAATTGCCTACATGTAAACGAGCCGCAGTGCGGTGTCAAGGCGCATTTGCAAGCGGGTGATATTCCGCCTGAACGCTACCGTTCGTATTTGGACATTTTGGACGAAATCAAAAATAATCCCGGACCATACCGGATAAAAAATTATTGACCATGCGCGCATTGATACAACGTGTAACCGGAGCCCGTGTGGACATCGACGGGCAAACCGCCGGAAAAATAGGGGAGGGTTTGTTGGTTTTGGTGGGTATCGAACGCGCCGACACACCCGAAGATGCCCGTTGGCTGGTGCACAAAATCCACAACCTGCGTATTTTTAACGATGAAAAGGGTGTGATGAACCTTTCGGTGGAAGATATCGGTGGCGAAGTGCTCATTGTGAGCCAATTCACCTTGCATGCCAAAACCAAAAAGGGCTTCCGGCCTTCGTATATGCATGCGGCGCCGCCGGATATTGCCATTCCCTTGTATGAACATTTTGTGGAACAATTCCGCCAGCGGATGCCCGGCCGCGTGCAAACCGGACGTTTCGGCGCCATGATGGACATTCATTTGGTCAATCACGGGCCCGTAACCATTTGGATCGATACCAAAAACAAAGAATAATGAGTTGGAAACCTTTACAAAACGAAGTGGATCGTTGGATACGCAGCGTAGGCGTGCGTTATTTCAACGAGCTGACCAATATGGCCATCCTGACCGAAGAGGTGGGCGAAGTGGCCCGCATCATTGCACGCCGCTACGGCGAACAAAGCGAAAAGCCATCGGACAAAGAAAAGGATTTGGGTCAGGAATTGGCCGATGTGTTGTTTGTAACGCTTTGCTTGGCCAACCAAACGGGTGTGGATTTGGACGAGGCCTGGCGCAAGCGTATGGATGCCAAAACCAAGCGGGACAAGGAGCGGCATGCCAATAATCCCAAATTGAATAAGGAATAGTAAGCCAACATTATGTCACAAGGAAAACAAGCTCCACGTATTCGCACCGCCATCTTTGCCGGCGGATGTTTTTGGTGCACCGAGGCCATTTTCAAGAATTTGGAAGGTGTGTTGGAGGTGCTACCCGGCTACACGGGCGGCCATACCGAACATCCTACCTACGAGCAGGTTAAAACCGGCGAAACAGGCCATGCCGAGGCGGTGATGATTGTGTATGACGCCAACCGTATCGGATACGACGAATTGCTGGAAGTGTTTTTTGCCACGCACGACCCCACACAGCTCAACCGTCAAGGGAACGACATTGGCACCCAATACCGTTCGGCCGTTTTCTATGCCAACGAAGGCCAGCGCGAAACAGCCCTGCAATACATCCGTTTTTTGGAAGAGAACAAGGTTTTTCCGCAACCCATTGTTACCGAGGTGGTTCCGGCATCGGTGTTTTGGCCGGCCGAGGATTACCACAAAAATTATTTGGAAAATCATCCCGAAAATCCTTATTGTCAGTTTGTTATTCTTCCCAAATTGGAAAAGTTCCGCGAGCGTTTTTCCGGCAAGTTAAAATCCGGGGTGTAGGATTTTATTTAGGGCGCCCGGCTGCTCACGTTCGTGGCGGCTTCGCCGCACCGGCAGGCGCTTCGGGACGACGGAGCGCCCTCCCGCCTGCCGGCACTCACGTGGCAGCCGCCGGGCTGTCCGCTCAAATGCCCGGGCGGCCCGCTCTTGCCCTGCAAACGTGGCGGACGTGGCTCCCCATTGGTCGCCTCGCCGACACGGCAGGCCTGCGGCGCGCCGCCCGGGCATAACCGCTCCCATCCCTGGCGCTTTTTGGCGCGCGATAAATCGCGCTTGATTACCGAACACCGAACAGATGATTAACGATTTGTGATTTGCGTTCTCCTACTGCAAACATTGAAGCAGCGTGTCATTTTGATGGAGCGCCCGAAGGGCGCGACTGAGAAATCTCGACACGGATAATTCATCCGGGGCGGAATTTTGCGTTCCTATTGACCAATCCGTGCAGAGATTCCTTCCCGACCTCCGGTGCGGGACAAGCTGTCGTTTTGCCTTGCTGACGCCGGCAAAACTCCGTCGGAATGACATCGTTCGCCTATTTTAAACATTGAAGGCGAAACCGAATTGCGGGAATGATAAAGGGAGGCAAACCGGAGCCCCCGGATTCCCGCTTTCGCGGGAATGACAAAAAGAATGCCCGCGGAGACCGCCGCCGAGCGAGCCGTAAGTCCGAGCGAGGCGGCAGGGCTCCGCGGCGCCAAGGCGAGACGCCGCAGGCGGCTCGCCGGCAAAGAGCCGGGACGGCCGTGGCCGGCCCGGCGACAAGCAAGGAAACGCGTAGCGGTTCCGCAGCAAGCGAAGGGAGACAAGCGCGAAGCCGAAGCCAGAGCGTGCCGGCTCCCTGAGCCGCGAAGGGAAACAAGGCGTGGCCAAAAGCGTAGGCCTTTGGAAGCCGTAGGTTCCCGGAGCCACGAAGGCAGACCGCAGGGCTGCCGGAGTGCCGGAGGGAGACAAGGCGCGGGCTTGGCACCGGCTGCTTGGCAGCCGAAGGCTCCCGGAGGGCGGAACAAGACAAGGGGCGCCGGCCCCGCGCCTTCGGCGCGGGGCCGGGCGGCGCAAAAAAAATGCCGGATTTTTTTTCCAAGCGTTGAATAATCGGGAAATCCTACATCGAAAGTATTTACCACTAATCTTTGCGCCGCCGGCAGCGGAATGTTCATTCCGCCGCCGGCGCCCCGACGGCTTGTGGAGCCGCGTAACTTGTCCCGCACATTGCGTAGCAATGTCGGGAGGCGACCGCAGGGCGCCGGAGCGCCACAAAAAAATAATCCGTATCGACGAAAATCGGTAATTTTGACGCGTAAAGCCGACTATGAAAAAATTTATCGGGAAAAGCATATTGAAACTCCTGGGTTGGAAACACAACGTGCCCGCCCGGTTCCGCGTGCCCAAAGCCGTGATGATCGGTGCGCCGCATACGTCCAATTGGGACATCCTGTATAGTTTGGCCGGTATGTGGGCCGCCGGCTACCGGCCGCGTTTTTTTATCAAAAGCGAATGGACCAAACATCCGCTTGTGGGTTGGTTGATTCGTTGGTTGGGCGGCATTGGCGTGGACCGCAGCAAACGCAACCGGCTTACCGATCACGCCATCGAAATGTTGCGTCGGGCCGATGAATTGGTTTTGTTGGTGCCCGTCGAAGGCACACGTAAGCGGGTGGATGCATGGAAAAAGGGTTTTTACCACATTGCCCGTGGCGCCGGTTTGCCCGTTTTGCTGGCCTATTTGGATTACGGGCGCAAAGAGGCCGGCGTGGGAGATATGATATACTTGTCGGGTGATTTTGAGGCCGATATGGAACGAATCGAAAAGTTCTATGCAGGCATCACGGCCAAATATCCCGAAAATTACAACCCGCGGATTTTTATCCGCAAGGATGACAAAGCAAAGCATAACTGAACCTGTTCTCTTCAAAAACATCGGCAATGAAACGTTCGGAATTTCTACGTTGGCTGGGCTTGGGTATGGTTGGGCTGTGGACGGGAACTCCGTTGCGGGCCCTGGCATCAAAAAGGCGCAAAACGAAGGTTGCGCCTGTCAAAATTCCTTTTTACGCTTGCTATGTGCGCGGCACGCGCTACGGCGATTACCGTCGCATTCGCCATCAATTGAAAAAAGGTATGCCGGTGGAATTGCGCCGTGAACCGGACAATCCCTACGACAGGTATGCCATCGGCATTTGGTGGAAAAATTACAAGTTGGGCTACATTCCGGCAGTGGAAAATGTGGCATTGGCCGGATTGATGGATGCCGGCATCGTTTTGGATGCCCGCATTTCGAAACTTACCGGGGAACCATATCGCGAAGTGAAAATTTCGGTGGCTATTAAATCGGACAGCAAGTTGGAAGCCAATCGCCTCCATGCAACACAACGCAATGATTTGTATCGCGGTCGCCGTATGCGTATTACCCAAGTGGAAGCATGGCCTGAAATTGAATCAGTCCGCACAAAAAACGCTACCTAATAAAAAAAACCGCCCTTTCGGGCGGCTGGGGTGGGTAATCGGGCTCGAACCGACGACCTTCGGAACCACAATCCGACGCTCTAACCAGCTGAGCTATACCCACCGTTTAGTGCGGTGCAAATATACAAATATTTTAGCTACGAACGCAAGCTGGCACCAAGTTTTTGTTCCAGTTTTTTGAGGATTTTGGTGGCCATTTTATCCACTTCCTTGTCGTTCAGCGTTTTTTCGTCGGAACGGAACAGCAGGGAAACGGCATAGGATTTTTTGCCGGCCGGAATTTTGTCGCCTTCGTAAACGTCGAATAGCCGGATACTACGCAAACGCTTGTCAGCGGCCGAAAGGATGGTTTGATAAACTTGGGCATAGCTTACCGGTTTGTCCAACAAAAGGGCCAAATCGCGACGAACAGCCGGGTATTTGGGCAAGGAACGGAATTTTTCGTCCTGCTTATTTCTAACGGCTTCCCAGAGCGCATCGGTGTTCCATTCGCCGTAAAAAACATCTTGCTTAATCCCGAAGGATTGCAAGAGTTTGGCGGTGGGCTTGCCGGCAAAAGCCAAGGTTTTTTTGCCTGCCACAAAAGCCACGGCAACGGTAAAGTCGGGATGTTCGAAAGGCGTTTCGGTGTATTCCAATCCCAAACGGCGGGCGATGGTTTCCATCATGCCTTTGAGGTGATAAAAATCCGAAGCCGGGTAACCCGTCATCCAATGTTCGGCCAGGAAATGTCCGCTCATGGCCAGGGCCAAACGGGACTGTTCTTCGTATTTACCTTTGCCCTTTTTGGTATAATTTTTTCCCCATTCGTAAATGGACAAATCCGTATTTTGGCGGTCGATGTTGAATTTGACGGTTTGCAACACCGAAAGCATAATGTTTTGCCGCATCACTTCGTAGCCCGCACTCACCGGATTGAGCAATTCCACATCGTGCCGGGGCTCGTAACTTGCCGAACGTTCGGCCACGCGCCGGGCATACATGGAAGGCGACATGGTCTCAGTAAAACCGTTGTGTGTGAGCAGGTTCGATATTTCTTCCTGTAATTTCCATAAGGGTTTTTCGCCTTCGAAACCCACGGTAAAACGGATTTTTTCGGGGATATGAATTTTGTTGTATCCGTAAATCCGTAGAATTTCTTCGATCACATCGGCCGGGCGGGTAACATCCACACGGTAGAGCGGTGCTTCCACGTGCAGGTTTTCCTTGTTGTCCAAAATAATTTTGAAATCCAATTGGGAAAGAATTTCCTTGATTTTGTCCCGTCCGATATCTTCGCCTATGATGTTGTGAATATAATCGTAGGACAGACCGATTTGCACCGGTTTAAGTTCTTTGCCTGTTTCTTCGGTGATTTGGGTAATCATGGCATCGGGCACCATTTCCTTGATCAAAATGGCGGCCCATTTGATGGCAAATTCGGTAATTTCGGGGTCGATGCCGCGTTCGAACCGGTAGGACGAATCGGTTTGTATGCCCAATCGTTTGGCCGTTTTGCGGACGCTGACGGGGTCGAAATAGGCACTTTCGAGGAAAATATCGGTGGTGGACTCCGAAATGGCCGAATCCTTGCCGCCGATAACACCGGCAATGGCCATGGCATCGCTTTCGTTGGCAATGACCAAATCGTCGGGCGTCAGGGTGTAGGCATTATCGTCCAAAGCCGTAATTTTTTCGTCTTTTCGGGCGGGACGAACCACAATTTTATTGCCCCGGATGGCCCGCAGGTCGAAGGCGTGCATGGGTTGACCAATGTCGTGCAGCACAAAATTGGTTACGTCCACAATGTTGTTTTTGGGCTGGATGCCGATGGAACGCAATCGTTCTTGCAACCAGGCGGGGCTGGGTTCCACCTTGACGTTTTGGATAACCAAACCCACATAGCGCGGACATTTTTTTTCGTCCCGGATTTCGATGCTTACGGGGCGAATCCGGTTTTCGGAAATGAATTTGGACACGCTGCGCGGCGTGAATTTAACTTTTTCGTCTTCGGTGATGAGTTTGGCCTTCAAATCGCGCGCCACACCGAAATGGCTCATGGCGTCGGCGCGGTTGGGCGTAAGCCCGATTTCGAAGACCGTATCGGCGCCTTGAAGGATTTGTTTAAAGGGCGTGCCGGCGGGAATGTTATCGTTCAGCACCATAATGCCGTCGTGATTGTCGCTAAGGCCCAGTTCGTCTTCGGCACAAATCATTCCGTAGGACACTTCGCCGCGTATCTTGCTTTTTTTGATTTTAAAGGTTTCGCCTTTAATGGTTTTCAGCGTGGTTCCCACAGTGGCTACGGGCACTTTTTGGCCTTGGGCCACATTGGGGGCTCCGCAAACGATGGGAACGGGTTCGCCATCGCCCAAATCCACAAGCGTAAGGGAAAGTTTATCGGCATTGGGATGCTTTTTGACCTCGATCACACGGCCCACCACCACGCCGTCATAATTTCCCGAACCGGGCAGTAATTCTTCGGTTTTTTCCACTTCCAACCCGATGTCGGTAAGTATGGCCGCCGTTTCTTCGGCCGGTTTGTCCAACGAAGGCAAAAAGCTTTTGAGCCAATTATAGGAAATTTTCATCCGCTGATTTTTTTTCGACGCACAAAGGTAGGATTTTCCACGGGGATAAGCAATTGAATTTATGGAATAAAAAAACCGCGGAATATCCCCCGCGGTTTGATTTTTTTGCTTTACAAGACCTTACAACTTTCGGATTTTGACCGCCGTAAAACGTTTTTGACCGGGTGCGGTGATACCGAGCATATATAATCCGGCGGGCAAAGCCCGTAAATCCAATTGCAAATTCCTGTCATCGGTATGGCGTTCCATAATCAATTTGCCAGAAAGGTCATAGAGCCGGACCACATAATGCGCCTGCGAATCGAAACCGATATGAAGGTAATCCTTTACCGGATTGGGATAAATATGAACCCCTTCCAAGGGGGCATAGTTTTCCACGCCCATAAAAGCCGCCAGGTCGGGACCGATGAAACCTTCGGAAAGATGGGTTGACGAAACATCCGCTTCGCGGACAAAATTTTCGCCTGCGGTATAAATCATTTGCACCGAACCGTTGGATGCGCTGCCACCCGACGGAGCCAAGGAAGTTTTATACAAAGCCACTTGGGCCGGTAAACTGATGCTTAGCAACAATCCGAACGAAGCGAAGAAATATTTTTTCATAGCGATAAATTTTTCAAATTATTTACGATAAACTACAAAAGAAAATTCACGGGCCGCTTGGGTTCCACCGGTGTCGGCGGTGTAAACATCAAAACCCGTTGCGGATTTGACCACACGGATAAGTCCGAAATTGTTTCCTTCGATCGATGCTTGCACGATGTAGTGCGTATCGGGCAAAGCCGTGTCGAATGTAACGGTATAATGTCCGGCCGAACCGCTTACCGTAAATCCGGGCGTTGAACTGTCGGCATCCACATTTCCGGTGGCATCCACTTTTCCGTAAAGGTAAGGTTTCATATCGGCATCGCCCGAAACGGATGCTTTGAGTTTTTCGGCTACAAAAATGTTCCCGTTGAAATATCCGGCATAAGATGTATCGCCGGGCACGTCGGCATAGATACCGTAATGGATACCCGGGAGTGAAGATTCGATATACACATAAGTTCCGTATTTGTCGCCCGCTCCGTCGTTGGTAATGGTGGTGGAAACACCCACTTGCTTACCGTCGCCGCTTCCATCCAATTGGTTCACCAGTCCGTAGTGCTCGCCGTCGCCGTCGTTAGTAATCCAATTGTAAACCCCCACGTGGTAGTTGTCGCCCGTGTTGCGTATTTCATTCATTACTGCGGCTTGATAACCCGTACCGTCGCCAAACATCCGGTTGTAGGTACCCAAATGTGTGCCGGAACCGTTTCCGTCCATTTGGGTCCAATTGCCCACGTGGGTTCCGTTGCCCGTAGTGCTAACCCTATTGGCTATGGCTTTCAAATATCCGTCTCCGGAAAACTGCAACAGGTTATATATACCGGTTTTATCGGCATTGCTCGCCACATCGATTCGGGTTTTAAGAGCATAGGATGCTCCGCCGTTTCCATTTCCGGCTACGTAGAGCGAAGCAATACCGGCCGAAGCATCGGTGCCGATACTCACTTTGCCCGTGTGGTAAATTTCATCGGTGATTTGCGAAGGATAATCCGTAGTTCCGGTGAGCAGGAAAGTAACGGGTTTATTGTCCAGGCCGTTGAAATCGGCACGGTCGGCGTATTTGGCTTTGGGAACGTAACGAAAGGCGGCATCGGAAACCATCGAAATGTAGCCGCTGCCCAAATCGACATCCACATCGTAGGTCAAATCCTGCGACCAATCCACATCGCTAATGTCCATAAGTGTTCCACCGGTTTGGGTGCCGGTGCCCACATCGATGGAGGCAATGCCGTGGGCATCGGGCGTAACGCCGGTATGTTCTTCTTCCCACAGCACGGTGGAACCGTCCTTGATACGGAATTTGAGATTTACGGCCGAACTAACGGGCGTGCCGCCGTCGGTAATCAGAAATTTGTAATGCAAAACCGGTTCGGATTGGGCTGCCAGCGTCAGGAAAAACCCCGTAAATAGCCCAGCAAGTAATTTTTTCATATCGTGCATTATTTTTTTTCAAAGTTAGCAAAAATCATACCGAAAAACCATAGCATTGGTGATATTTTTTCAGGCGCTCCGTAGCCCTTCGGGCTACTCGCGGCTCCCCAAGCCGGCGGCTTCCAAAAGGCCAACGCCCCAAGGCCGCGCCTTGTCTTGTTCCGCACCTTCGGGAGCCGGCGCGCTCCGCCTACGGCTTCGCGCTGGTCTCCCTTCGGGCTCCCGACATTGCTGCGCAATGTGCGGGACAGGTTCCGCAAGCCCTTCGGTCTTGCTCCGCGCGCATCGGAGCCGCCTGCGGCGTCTCCGTGCGCCCCTCGGAGCCCGTCGTCCCTCACGGGTTCGGCCCGCCGGTCTCCTCGGGAAACCTGAGCTTTTTTATCAAAAACGAATGTAAATCATTGAAAATCAATTCAAAATTCATAATTTAGAATTCATAATTAAATTCGCGCCAGGGATGGGAGCGGTTATGCGGCGCAGGGGATGCCGTGTTTTTTGTGCTTGCGAGCAGGCTCCGAGGAACCGAGGAGACATCGCAGCAAGCTATACAAAAACAGGCAGAC
>JALVVJ010000100.1 GCA_027023475.1 Flavobacteriales bacterium | reverse complement strand
AAGGGCGGAATTTTCCGGTTATGGCGGCATTTTATCACGTGTTTCGGAAAAAAATGCTCCGCCGGAACAAATTTTGCGCCGCCGGCAGCGGAATTTTCATTCCGCCGCCGGCGCCCCGACGGCTTGTAGAGCCCGCGCAAAAGCCCGAAGGGCTTTGGAGCGGGCAAAAACCTCCCACTAACGGCTAAACCGCAACAAGGCATCGCCCCACTCGTCCCGGTAGAGCGTTTGCCCGTGAAATCCGAAGGCCCGCGCATCGGCAAGTAAATCGCCGGGGGCCCAATAAACCCAGTCGAAAACCGTGCATTGCCGGCCGTATTTGAGGTAGAAACGCACATCTCCATAATAAGAGTCCGCCGGAAAAGCCAAATCATAGGCGGCATACACATAGGCAATGTCCGAGGTGTGCACCAAAACCTGTCCGCCGGGTGCCAAGAGCCGCATCCAAAGCTCAAAAAGCCGCGCTCCCTCACTCCGGCGGCCCGCCATTCCGGCACCGTTCATCAACATCAGCAAAGTGTCGAAACGCCTGCCAGGCTTGTAGCGGAACACATCGGCCCACAAACGACGGCGCACGCCCCTGCGTTCCATTGTCCGGCACGCCAGGCGCGAAGCATCGACGGCATACACATCGGCGCCTTGTTCCTGCAACCAAAGGGCGTGCGAACCGCTTCCCGCACCAATATCCAAAATACGTCCACGGGCCAATTGTAGGGCCATACGCTCATGTCCGGGCATTTGGTCGTAGGTGCGAAACAAATAGGCGGTGCGTAAAATTTCGGGCGGGGTAAGCGACGTCCACGTAATCATATCCCGACCTTGCCCTCGCACATAGTCCCACAAGGCCCTTCCGAATAAATCTTTTGCGCCATTCATACTCCTTCGGGTTTCACGGCCCTGAGTATTTCCCGCTTGCCGGGTGGCCCGGGCAAACGTTCCACCGCAAAGCCGGCGGCTTGCAAATCCCTGCGCACCTGCCCCTTGGCCACGTAGGTAACCCATACGCCACCCGGCCGCAACCACGCATACATCCGGCCAAAAAGTTCCGGCGTCCAGAGTTCGGGTTGGCTGCCCGGACTAAATGCATCGTAATAAATCAAATCCAAACTATCTGCCGGTAAATCGAAATCCCTAAAATCGGCCCGGATTTTGTGCAATTGGAAAAAAGTATCCAACGCACAGGGCTTATTCCAAGGACATTGGTGAATCCGGGATAAAATTAGCGCTTCGTGCTCCGGTAATCCTTCGAGCAAAATTTCACTGTTGGCCAACGGGAATTTTTCCACGGCCTTATAACGTATTTCAATCCCTTTGCCGCGGGCATGTTCATAAGAAAGCAATGCGTTCAACCCGGTTCCCAAGCCCATTTCCAACAGGTCGAAGGAAGTTTTACGGCTACGTTCCAACAAGTAGTGCAGCCCGTTGCGGATAAAAACGTGCACACTTTCGGTCCATGCCCCGTGAACCGAATGATAGGTTTCGGAGAAACCGGGATGCCGGACGGTCCAACTGCCGTCGGCCGTGCGCAGACGCTGAAAATAATCCTTGGCCATGGCCGGATAAAAGTATGCAAATTCGACGGGCTAAGGTATAACATTTTCCGATTTTGAATGCTTTTCATTCCATTTTTCGCAGTCAAACAAATTTTTTATTACACATTTTTTATTTGAATAAATTGAAAAATAATAAAATTCAAAGTATATATGTGCAATGCGGTTGAATAATTCGTATTTTTTCGTTATATTTGCTTAATAAAATTGAATGCTATGAAAGATAAGGGCCCGATTAAGATTACACGCGTCAAAGATTCTCGACTTCCCCATACCGACCTTTCGGATATCAAATTCGGCACCATTTTTACCGATCACATGTTTGTAGCCGATTTCCGGGACGGCAAGTGGCAAGCACCCGAAATTGTTCCCTACGGCCCCATGCCCATGGAACCCGCCGCCAAGGTTTTCCACTACGGCCAAGCGGTTTTCGAAGGTATGAAGGCCTACAAGGATGAGCACGGCGATGTATTCCTTTTCCGGCCCGAAATGAATTTGCAACGCATCAACCGCTCGGCCTGGCGCCTGGCCATGCCCCCTATCCCCGAAGCATATTTTATGGAAGGACTCAAAGCCCTGGTGGACATCGACCGGGACTGGATTCCTTCGGAATACGGCGCCTCGCTTTATTTGCGCCCCGTGTATTTTGCCATCGACAACGAAATTGCGGCCTCGGCTTCCGGGTCCTACCGCTTTATTATCATAGCTTCGCCGGCCAAATCCTACTACACGGGAGAAGTAAAGGTAAAAATCGAAGAACGTTTTAGCCGGGCCTGCAACGGCGGTGTGGGCTTTGCCAAAGCCGCCGGTAACTACGCCGCACAATTCCTGGCCACCGAACGGGCCAAAAAAGAAGGTTACAAACAAATCATCTGGACCGATTCGAAAACCCACGAATTTGTTGAAGAAGCCGGCACCATGAACCTGTTTTTCCGCATCGGCGACACGCTGATAACCGCCCCCACCAGCGACCGCATTCTGCACGGCGTTACGCGCGACAGCATCATCCGGCTGGCCCGTTATCATAAAATGCCCGTGGAAGTGCGCCGGCTCACCGTGGACGAGGTGATGGACGCCGCCCGCGCCGACCAGCTCAAAGAGATTTTCGGTTCGGGAACCGCCGCCACCGTCTTACCCATCAAAGGCATCGGCTACCGCGAAGAATACTACGAACTCAATCCCCCTGAAAACAGCTACGCCAACCTACTCAAACAAATGCTGATGGACATCCAATACAACCGCGTGCCGGATCCGTTTGGGTGGAGAGTGAAGGTTTAATTCATAATTTTGAATTTTGAATTTTGAATTATGAATTATGGGAAGAGTGAATGTTATACAGGAAAAGAGTTTTAATTTTGCATTGAAAGCTATTGAATTGTATAAGCAACTTATTACGGAAAAAGAATTTGTCATATCCAAACAATTGCTTCGAAGTGCCACCGGTATTGGTGCCAATGTGGAAGAAGCTTTGGCAGGTCAAAGCAAAAAGGATTTTATACACAAAATGAGCATTGCTTCCAAGGAAGCGAGAGAAACCAAATATTGGCTACGTTTATTAAAGCAAAGTTCAATAACAAAGATTGAAATTGATACATTTTTGAACGACATCGACGAAATCATCAAAATCTTAACATCCATAATCAAAACATCCGCCGAAAATGAACGAAATTAGTATAATTAAGAATTCAAAATTCATAATTCATAATTACTTTTGCAGTTTCCTCCGACGCCCTCATCTCCCCTATCTCCTTCCGTAAATCGGCGTAATCCGCCAGCATTTGACGGCGCTCCGGTGTGTCGTGCAACAGTTTTTCCAAATAATTTTTTACGCGCACCTCATTAAATTCGCCTTGTAGCAATTCAGGCACCGCCGGACGGTTCAATATCAGGTTGACCAACGAAAAATATTCAATGTCCACAAAAAGTTTTCCCAAGCGGTATTGCCATTCCACCGTGCGGTAGCCCACCACCTGCGGCACGCCAAGCAAAGCGGTTTCCAAGGTGGCCGTGCCGGAGGTTACCACCGCCGCCTGTGACACGGACAACAAATCGTAGGTTTGTCCGTGCAGGAGCGGAATCCGTTCGTTCCATCCGTAGCGGCGGTAAACGCTTTCATCCAAGGACGGCGCACCCGCTATGGCGAATTGCACCCCGGGCATCATATCCGCCAAACGCATCATCATGGGCAACATATGACGTATTTCCTGCCGGCGGCTTCCCGGCAACAAAGCCACCAACGGGCGTTCGTCCAAAGCATTCTTCCGGCGAAATTCCGCCGCATCCGGCGGTCGGTGCTCATCCACGGCTTCCTTCACGGGATTGCCCACATAGGTTACCTCCAAACCGTGTTTGGCAAAATAGGCCGGCTCGAAAGGTAAAATCACAAAACGGCGGTCGGTATAGCGTCGCAATTGTTCAATGCGTCCTTCCTTCCAAGCCCAAACTTTGGGCGTGATGTAGTAAAACACCCGGAAGCCGCGCTCCTTGGCATAGCGCGCCAAGCGCAGGTTAAAGCCCGGATAATCCACCAAAATCAAAGCATCGGGACGGAACGTTTCCAGCAGGTTTTCGGCACGTTTCAAATTCCGGCTGATGGCCCGCAGATGTGTCAATACGTCCCACAGCCCCATAAAGGCCATATCGGCATAATGAATTTCCGGCTCACGCCCCGCCGCCCTGGCCATTTCGTCGCCACCCAGGAAACGGAATTCCGCCGCAGCGTCACGCGCACGCAAGGCACGAATAAGCCGGGCGGCATGTAAGTCGCCCGAAGCTTCGCCGGCTATGAGCATGTATTTCATCCCGTAAATTTTAGGGCCATCAAGGTCAAAAACCATAACAACATGGCGCCGATGGCTGCCATTTGCGCACGGTAACCACCGTGTTTTTCCAATCCTTTGTAGGCCAACAGCCCCAAACCGCCCACCACAAGCACCGTGTAGCGGAAATTTCCTTCACCCGCCCAATAACGCCAGCCGTCCAAAGGCGACATGCCCATCACGGCATAGCTATAAACCGCCAATCCTGCGGCCATCAACAGCCAAACACCCGACAAGGCAGATAATGATATGCCACGCCTACTCCTCAAAATCCCACTTTTTGAGCCGTTTCATCAGTTTGTAATCGGTCAAATCCACCGTAACGGGCACCACCGACACATAGCCCTGCGACAAGTAATATTCATCGGTATCGACGCCTTCGTCCAGATTGACAAACTTGCCCGTAAGCCAAAAATACTCACGCCCGTGCGGATTAACGCGCTTGTCGTATTCCTCCTCCCAACGCGCATGCGCCTGTCGTCCGATGCGTATGCCTTTGATTTCGTCCAATGGCAGATACGGAATGTTCACATTCAGGATAAAAGGCGCCGGTAAACCGCCATTGTGGGCCAAAACTTTACGCGCAATCAATTCGGCATAATGGCGTGCGGCCGTAAAATCGGCATCCCATTTGTAGGTGGTCAGCGAAAAGCCGATCGAAGGCACGCCTTCCAAGCCGCCCTCCACTGCTGCCGACATGGTTCCGCTATAAATAATATTGATGGACGAGTTCGACCCGTGATTGATGCCCGAAACCAGTAAATCGGGCTTTCGCGGCAGTATTTGGTCCAAGGCCAGCTTAACACAATCTACGGGCGTGCCGTTGGTTTTATATTCTTCCTGCGGACCGTCGTCGATGCTCACGCGGTCCAAAAACAAAGTATTGTTGATGGTTATGGCATGTCCTTGGCCCGACATGGCCCCTTCGGGCGCCACCACCACCACCTTGCCTATTCGGTTCATAGCGGCAATCAAATTACGGATACCCGGCGCCGAAATCCCGTCGTCGTTGGTTACCAGAATAAGCGGTCGTTGCGACATATTTTTCACTTTATTCCCACAAATTTACGGAATTAAATCTTGCATTTTGGCACTCCGGCAAACCTGCGCGCTTTCCCTGCCCGGGCCAGCCCGCAGCGCTTGTTTTGCCTTCGTGGCTCCCGACATTGCTACGCAATGTGCGGGACAAGTTACGCAAGCCGGCAGGCCTTCACTAAGGTTTCGGCCTTGGTCTTGCTACGCTGCTTCGGCAGCCCTGCGGTCTGCCTGCGCTTGCTGCGGAGCCGCTTTGCGTCTCCTTGCTGGCTCGGAAACCTGCGTTCCCCTAGGCCAACGCGCAGGCCACGCTTGTTTTCCTCGCAGGCCGGCGAGCTACCTGCGGCATCTCGCCGCCAAATTGTTTTTATTTCAAAAAAAAACGTTTTTCCGATTGATAATTCCCGGATTTTGCGGTATTTTCGTCTAAAATTCCGCTATGGCCATTCATCCTGCACTTATCCGTCCGTCGTCTATCGTTGTGGTGGGCGGAACCGATAATTTGCAAGCACCCGGCGGCCGCTTGCTAAAAAACCTTTTGGATCATCATTTCGCCGGCCGGCTTTATGTGGTCAATCCCAAAAAAGACCTTGTGCAAGGACTCACCGCCTACCCCGACGTGAAAGACTTACCGGAACAAGTGGACTTGGCCATCATTGCCATCCCTGCCCGTTTTGTGGAAGAAGTGGTGCGGACGCTGGCCCGCGAAAAAGGCACCCGTGGATTCATCATCATTTCCGCCGGCTTTGCCGACACCGGGCCCGAAGGTAAGGCCTTGGAAGAGCGCATCGTAGCCGAAGTGGAACGTGTGGGCGGAAGTTTGCTCGGGCCCAACAACATCGGACTCATCAACACACATTACGCCGGTGTGTTCACCACACCCGTCCCCCAACTCGACCCCACAGGCGTGGATCT
Organism: Flavobacteriales bacterium; assembly: GCA_027023475.1. Taxonomy (GTDB): domain Bacteria; phylum Bacteroidota; class Bacteroidia; order Flavobacteriales; family Flavobacteriaceae; genus JAADED01. Next base: position 3,750 of record JALVVJ010000100.1, on the reverse strand, counting down.
GATTTCCGGCTCGGGTGCCACGGCGGTTTTTATCATGGAAGCGGCCATGCCTTTGGGCCTGCGCTTCAACAGCGTGTGGACAGTGGGCAATGCGGCCCAAATCGGTGTGGAAGACGTTTTGGAACATTTGGATGCCACCTACACCGATGCCCGTGGCCGCACGCTGATGATCTATGCCGAAACGGTCAAACATCCGCAAAAATGGCTGCGCCATGCCCGTTCGTTGGTCGAAAAAGGCGCCCGTATCGTGGCCGTCAAAGCCGGAACATCGCAGGCCGGAAGCCGGGCCGCCTCATCCCACACCGGAGCCATGGCTACACCAGATGCAGCCGTGGATGCCCTGTTTGCCAAGGCCGGTATTCTGCGTGCCCACGGACGATTGGATATGATTTACCGTGCCGGCGTGTTTCGTTTTCCGCAACCTGCAAGCCGGCGTATGATTGTGGTAACCCATGCCGGCGGCCCTGCTGTCAAGCTCACCGATGTGTTGGAAAAAAACGGATTCGAAGTTCCCGAAATCAATCATCCCAAAGCCCGGGAATTGGAAAAAGAAGTCTTATATCCGGGCGCGTCGGTCAAAAATCCCATCGATATTTTGGCCACCGGCACGGCCGAACAATTGGACAAAGTCCTCGAATTTAGCTTAAAATATTTCAACCCCGGTGCCATCAGTGTCATTTTCGGCAGCCCGGGACTCTTCCCCGTGGACAAGGCCTACAACGTCATCCACCGCTATATCGAAAAATCCCCCGTTCCGGTTTATCCGGTTATGCCCTCACTGATCAACACGGCCCGCGAAATGGAAAATTTTCGCCGCAAAGGCCACTTCCATTTTACCGATGAAGTGATGTTCGGCAGGGCCCTGGGCGATGTTAGCCGTCGCCCGCCCTTGTTTCCATTGCCCGGACAAAAAGACGAAAACCTGCGAAAACAATTGCTAAACCTTATCGAAGGTCAATCCGGTTATCTAAACCCCGGCCTTGTTCATCATTTACTCAAAACGGCCGGCCTACCGGTGGCGGAACAAATGCTTATCAATCAAATCGAAGATTTGAATGACATTCCCGCCAATTTTTATCCCTTGGTAATGAAAGTCGTGGGCCCGGTGCACAAAACCGAAACCGGCGGTGTACGGCTTAATGTGGCTTCATTGGAAGAAGCACGGCGACATTTCGGTGAACTCATGCAAATTCCGCAAGCCGGAGCGGTTTTGATACAAGCTTTGATTCGGAGCCCGTTGGAAATGTTTGCCGGCTTGAAAAAAAACGGGAAATTCGGACATGTGCTACTGTTCGGCCAAGGTGGAACCGATTTGGAAATCCGGAAAGATGTTCAAAAAACACTCGTCCCTACCGGTATCGAAGAGTTAAATTTCTACTTGAAGCGCCTGACCGTTTATCCCTTACTCAAAGGATACCGCGGCAAGGAAGGTATTGATATTCCGGCTTGGTTAAATCTCTTGGAAAAACTATCGGCTCTGGCCGTAAACCTGCCCGAAATCGAAGAAATGGATTTGAATCCCGTTCTGTTTACCGAAGGAAAACCCGTTATTGTGGATGCACGAATCCGGATTTGAAATAATTGTCTCGAATGACTATACATTGTTACATTATTTGTTTATTTAATATATTTATAAATCATACAAAAAATTGTATCTTTGTTTTATCAACATCAAAAATTAGATGCCATTATGAAAACAAAATTATTTCTTTGGTTCACTATTATCGCATTTATGTTTACCGGTTATGTCCGGGCACAAGAAGTACAAGTAGGCAACGGAACGGAGATAAACAAACATCTTCCGGTAGAGCCGTTCTATAATTACTCCTATTCCCAACAAATTTACCTTGCTTCGGAAATCGGAGATACCGACGGTGGAACCATTACCGCTATTAAATTTTATTATCATGGAAATGGTATATCCAATTCAAACAACTGGACCGTATATATCGGACACACAACTAAAACGGAATTTACCTCCAATACCGACTGGGTTTCCGTTTCCGGTATGACACAAGTTTTTTCGGGAGACATAGGAACAGTTTCGGCCGACGGTTGGGTAACCATCGACATCAATGATTGGACTTACAATGGCACCGACAATATCGTGGTTGCCGTAGATGAAAACCAGTCCGGTTACGACGGAAGCAGCGATGATTTTTATTGCACGGCCGTTTCGGGTAACCGGGCCATCGAATACCACAACGACAGCACAAATCCCGACCCTTCAAGCCCTCCCCCAGCATCATCTGGAAATCCCAAAGCCTTTATTCCTAATATCATTTTTGTAGGGTTGGAAACTACCTGCGGCACTCCATTCAATGCCACAGCTACACCTACTTCGGAAACCGAAGCCACATTGAGCTGGGATGCCAACGGCGCCTCGCAATGGGAACTCGAATGGGGGCCGGCCGGCTTTGCCCAAGGAAGTGGAACCATGGTTACGGGCATCACGCAACCTTCTTATCAACTGACCGGTCTTACCTTGGGAGACTATGATTACTATGTTCGCGCCGATTGTGGCGGAGGCACATATAGCAGCTGGGCCGGCCCTGTTACATGGACGCAAACACATAGCAATAACGACTGTTCCAATGCCCTCAACCTCACCGTTTACTCCAATGGAGGCGGAAGCGGAAATGAAGTTACACAAAACACCAATTTTTCCTCTCCCAGCTCTATGTCGCACACATCCTGCGACAACTACGGAGACAATTACGACTTGTTCTATTCCTTTACGGCTCCTGCCACCGGTGCAGTGAAGGTCATTACCGGCGGCGCCAAGGGGGATAAAATCGAGGCAGCGGTCTATACCGCATGCGGAGGAACGGATTTTGCCTGCTTTGGCCAAAGCGACACTAAAACAATTTCCGGACTCACCGCCGGCAATGTTTATATCCTCCAAGTTTGGCACGACAGCGGTGAGCTTGGCGAATTTACTATTGTTTTGGAGGAAACTTGTCCCACTGCCGATAACTTGGATGCCATACCTACATCCGGCACCGAAGCCACACTCACTTGGGATGCTAACGGAGGTTCCCAATGGGATTTGGAATGGGGCCCCTCCGGCTTTACCCAAGGAAGCGGTACTACTGTAACAGGCCTTACGCAGCCCACCTACCAACTTACCGGCCTGTCCGGAGGAACGGCCTACGATTATTATGTTCGCACCGATTGCGGTTCGGGAATGTACAGTGATTGGGTGGGCCCGTATAGCTGGACACAACTTCCCGAAAACGATGATTGTGCCCACGCAACCGAAATTGCCTCTCTTCCCTATCACGACAGTATAGATGCCAGTGGCGCCACAAATAACACCGGCTTTATCGATATTTGTAGCAACTCAATGAATGATGGTGTATGGTATAAATTCACGGTTGACCAAGTCAATGGTGATATAACCGTAACAGCCGATCCTTCCGGCTGGGATCCCCAATTGGATGTGTACGAAGGCACCGATTGTTCATCGCTAACGTGTGTTCAAGCCGCCGATGCACATGGCTCGGGTACGGCCGAAACCATCACATTTACCCCTACGGCCGGAAGTACTTATTACGTGAATATCGGTTATTTCAGTGGTAGTACCGATGGTGCCGAAGGACCATTTACTTTGGATATTTCAGGTAATGTAACCCTCAAACAAGGTAATCCCGAATTCCAAAACTTTGTATTGTATCCCAACCCCACCCACGGCATCATTTCCTGGAACTCATCCAAGGAAGTACAATACGTTTCGGTTGTTGAACCGGG